>LUTY01002816.1 GCA_001640045.1 Candidatus Thiomargarita nelsonii
CAGCACTTAGAAAACCTAAATAAAGTACTTCGCACCACCCTCGAAGTCAAAGAAAAAGAACTCCAAGAAAAAAACCAACAACTACAAGAATTGCAGACTCATCTCGAACAGCTCAAATCATCAACTCGCTGGAAAATAAAAGAGTCCCTCAGAAAGAGCCGCCTCTTGCTCAAAAAAGCAAGACATTTCTACAGAAACCGCTTGCACAATATCATCATGACGGCACCCGAACTTCGTAGCACTGAAACTCAGCCACAAATTATTTTAAGCTCATCCAAAAAAAGGCTGCCAACAGGATGGGTCATCATAACTGGAAAGCTCGAAGCAGAAACCGGCTTATCCCCAGACTTGCTGATTTTTAACGATAGCCCAGTAGAAAAACGCAGACTCTCAGTCAAACAAATTTTAGAGATTCAAGAACTGGTCCGATTACCAGATACTGTTCACGCCTTACGCCTAGACCCACTCAATCGTGAAGGCACCTTCCCAATTGACAAATTCAAAATACGAGAAATTGGCACATCACAAGCCGTGATAAGACTGCTATGGCCAAAAATACGCTTTATCATTTCCCGTCCCAGCGCCATCGCAATCATATTTTCCACAAAATGGCACATTTATAAAACCAATGGATGGTCAGGGCTCATAGCCGCCTTATTGCATCAAAGCAATGACACGCTAAACTATCAACAATGGATTCAAAGCTATTCAACGCTGACCAAAGAAGATAAAAATCTGATTAGCAGACGCATTGAAAATTTTACCTATCAGCCCCTCATCTCCGTCGTCATGCCAGTCTACAACACCCCAGAAGAATTGTTGCGTTTGGCGATAGAATCCGTCAGAACCCAACTCTACCCAAACTGGCAATTATGTATTGCCGACGATGCCTCCACACAGCCCCATATCCGCAAGATTCTGGAAAAATACCAGAAAAAGGATCAAAGGATCAAAGTCGTTTATCGAGAAAAAAATGGACACATCTCCGCAGCCACCAATAGTGCGCTGGCGTTAGCGACTGGCGAATTTATCGCAATGCTCGATCATGATGACGAACTTGCCCCAGATGCACTCTACAGGGTAGCAGAAGAACTTAACAATTATCCAAAAGCTGACATGATTTACAGCGATGAGGACAAAATTGATGAAAAAGGCAAGAGATTCTACCCCCATTTTAAATCGGATTGGAATCCAGATCTTTTCTACACAAACAACTACATTTGCCACCTATTTGTCTGTCGGACAACCCTGATCCGATCCACTGGCGGGCTCAGGGAAGGCGTAGAAGGCAGTCAAGATTACGACCTCATACTGCGCTGTCTGACAAAAACAAAACCAGAACGCATCAGACATATTCCCCATATTCTCTATCACTGGCGTGCAATCAGCGGCTCCACAGCCCTATATAGCCAAGAAAAAGACTATGCCACAAAAGCGGGCGCAAAAGCACTCACTGATTACTTTTCAACAACGAATCCTGCGGTTAAAGTTGAAGCGGGACCACTCCCAACGACCTACAAAATTTGTTATCCAATACCAAACCCAGAACCCAAAGTTTCCCTGATTATTCCGACTCGTAATAGCTACAAGATTCTGCGAATCTGCGTAGAAAGCATTCTTAAAAAAACCACTTATAAAAATTATGAAATAATCGTGGTCAATAACCAATCAGACGAAAAAAAATCACTGGACTATCTGGATGAGATCAATCACCAAGAGCGAATCCAAGTTCTCAACTACGATAAACCTTTCAATTATTCAGCACTCAATAACTTTGCGGTCAATCATACAGAGGGAGAAATAGTGGGATTGGTGAATAATGACATTGAAGTCATCTCACCCGAATGGCTTGAAGAAATGGTACAACACGCCATCAAACCCGAAATTGGTGCCGTCGGCGCCAAACTCCTCTACCCCAATAACACAATACAACACGCGGGAGTCATTCTCGGAGTAGGCGGCGTAGCAGAACACTCACATAAAGGATTTTTCAGTACGCATCACGGCTACTGTGCTCGTCTCTCCCTAGTACAAACGCTATCATCCGTGACAGCCGCCTGTTTACTGGTTAAACGAAAAATCTATGAAGAAGTAGACGGACTAGAAGAAGATAAACTCCCAATTGCTTTCAATGATGTCGATTTCTGTCTACGT
>LUTY01002817.1 GCA_001640045.1 Candidatus Thiomargarita nelsonii
CCCGCAGGTCTGAATTTGAGGCGGCACGATATGGCATTGAATTGCAAACCCCGTCCGGCGAAAAAAGATTTTATACCAATTCATGCGATGTGCAGTCTCTGGTGCAAGGTACGCCTTGCACGCCTGCCAATTCAGATCTGGAGTGCAAGGCGTACCTTGCACAGCTACGGGAACTTCCGCTCTCCGGCATCCTTTGTAAATCGAGAGTTGCTCAGTGCCTCCAGAATGATCTTTTTGTCTTGGTCGTTGTTATACATGACGCTGATGAAGAGTGAGCTGTCGCCAATGAGACGGTCGTACATGATCTGACGCACGATGACCGTCTGCTTGTCAGGGGAGTACATGGTGATATGCAGCACCTCAAACTCAAGTCCACCGATTGTCTCTCGACTCCTATAGTAGTCAATGGTAATTCCTCGTGACAAGTAAGTGTTTTTGAGTATATCAAAAATAGCCTCCTGCTCTACCCGGTAATCTCCGTCTTCCTGATAGGCTTGAGCTGTCGATGTGAAAGCATTGAACTGATCCTTGCGAAGGTGAAGCAAGGGAACATGGGACATTGCAACCTCTGTGTCATAAGTCTCTTCAATCGCTTTCTTGCCTTTACCTTCTAAGCTTTTGATCTCCTCCTTGTTGAGGAGCTTCCATCCCTTCGGAATCGGGAACTCCCACCCAAACCTGTTATTCTTGTAAATCCCTTCAACAATTTGGCCTTCGACCAGTTCAACCGAGGTGGGCGGTTTGGAAAATGCCACAAGTGGCGTGTTGAGAATGATAAGTATCGCTACCGTTGATATGTATTTCATATTCGTGAACCTCAATTAATAGGAGTCCAAGATTTATCTTGGACGTCTTGGACTCCGACTACAAAAAGACTAATGCTCCCGCGTCGCAAAAAACCGAATTTCAGGCCACCGCTCTTCCATCAACGACAAATTGACTTTCGTAGGCGCAATATAGGTCAAATTATTGGCACCGTCTAAGGCGAGGTTACTAAAAGCTTTGCGCTTAAATTCTTCTAATTTTTTATCATCATCACAACTCACCCAACGGGCGGTGGCAACCTGCACCGCTTCAAAATGACATTCCACTCCATATTCATTTTTTAAGCGCCACATCACCACATCAAATTGCAATATACCCACCGCCCCTAAAATTAAATCATTATTGCTCATGGGGCGGAATAATTGCGTTGCCCCTTCTTCACTGAGCTGTTGCAAGCCCTTTAATAATGCTTTCATCCGTAAAGGATCACCCAAACGGGCGCGGCGGAAAATTTCAGGGGCAAAATGGGGAATGCCAGTAAATTTCAACTCTTCACCTTGGGTAAAAGTATCACCAATTTGAATCGTGCCATGATTATGCAGCCCGATAATATCGCCTGGCCATGCTTTTTCCGTATGCTCGCGCTCTCCCGCCATAAAAGTCAAAGCGTTAGCGATTTGCACATCCCGATTTAAACGCACATGGCGCATTTTCATGCCCTTACTATATTGCCCAGAACAGATACGCAAAAAGGCAATACGATCACGATGGGCAGGATCCATATTAGCCTGAATTTTAAAAACAAAGCCAGAAAATTTCGCCTCATCGGGCGCGACGTGGCGGCTAATGCTCGGGCGCGGCAGTGGGGGCGGTGCAGATTTGATAAAATTATCCAGCAAGGCTTTAACCCCAAAATTATTCAGCGCCGATCCAAAAAACACGGGCGTTAATTCACCCGCTAAAAAGGCTTCCAAATCAAATGAATGACTGGCACCTTGGACCAATTCAATCTCCTCTTTTAACTCATCAAGGGTGGATTGTCCCAATTCAGCGACCAGTTGGGGATCATCAAGCGTGGTATAAATTTTACCTTCACTGGCTATCGCGTTTTTGCCCGGCTCAAATAAAGTCACGCTGTTTTCTAAAAAATGATAAATGCCCTTAAAATGTTTGCCCATACCGATAGGCCAAGTGATTGGCGCACAGCGGATTTTGAGGACAGTTTCAATTTCATCCAATAAATCAATCGGATCCAATCCATCCCGATCTAATTTATTGATAAAAGTCAAAATGGGCGTATCGCGTAAACGGCACACATCCATTAATTTAATAGTGCGCTGTTCAACCCCTTTTGCCGAATCAATCACCATCAAGGCAGAATCGACG
>LUTY01002818.1 GCA_001640045.1 Candidatus Thiomargarita nelsonii
TACTGTCATTCATGGTATTGAAAAAAATGCCCATGAGATTGAAAGCAATGCCCATCAATTAGCGGGCATTCAAGAACTTTTAAAGCTAGCTGTCCAAACAAAACATGAGTCTATTTTCCAAAATGAGAGCCAAAAAAGTAGAGTTATAAATCATTGATTTATCTTTTATTTAAAAGATAAACTCAAAAGTACAAATTTTTAGCCAAGTACAACGAATGATGGGGAGCAACTGGTTGCCAAAACCCCGCCGGTGGAACAAGGTTTTGACCTGCGGGGTTTTAGCGTTCGTTGTACCCTGTTTAAAACTCACTAAACATCAAAACTGTCAACACAAAATCCAAGCCTAAAGTTGCCAATGAGGCATGCACGACCGTTCGCGTCGTTGCACGGCTCACGCCCTCAGAAGTCGGCGTACAATCATAACCTTCAAAAACCGCAATCCAAGTCACCACCACGCCAAACACAATGCTTTTAATAACACCATTAATAACATCTTCAACAAAATCAGTCTTATCTTGCATTTGTGACCAATAGGCACCGGCATCTACCCCTAATAATTCAACCACAACAAAATAGCCGCCAATAATACCAACAGCGCTGAAAATGGCCGCCAGTAAAGGCAGAGAAATCATACCCGCAACAAAACGTGGTGCTACCACGCGCTTGATAGGATTGACGGCCATCATTTCCATACCTGATAATTGCTCTGTGGCTTTCATCAAACCAATTTCAGCCGTCAAAGCCGAACCCGCACGACCAGCAAATAATAACGAAGTCAGCACCGGCCCCAATTCCCTTACTAAAGAGAGGGACACAACGGCGCCTAATGATTCAGTCGCACCAAAATGCACTAAGGTATTATAGCCTTGTAAACCCAATACCATACCAACAAACACACCTGATACGATGATGATGCTTAAAGAAAGTACACCAACCGCATAGATTTGTGCAATGACTAAAGAGGGGCGTAGGAATAAAGCGGGAATAGCCGCCAATACCTGCACAAAAAAGAGATGTCCACGTCCTAAGCGTTCCAAAATACCTAAAACGGTACCGCCTAAACGCTGAAATTGATCTAACATGTCGCGCCCCCTAATAAATCTTCTACATAATCTGGTGCTGGATAATGAAATGGCACTGGACCATCAGATTCTGCATTAATAAATTGCTTAACCCAAGCCGAGTCACTGTTTTTTAACGCATGGGGCGTACCCTTACCGACGACTTTGCCCTTAGAAATAACATAAATGACATCTGCAATTTCGGCGGTTTCATGCACATCATGCGATACAATGAGACTGGTTAATCCTAAAGCATCATTAATGGAGCGGATGAGCTGTACTAAAACCCCCATAGAAATAGGGTCTTGTCCCGTAAACGGTTCATCATACATAATCATCATAGGATCTAAAACCAAAGCTCTTGCTAAAGCCACCCGTCGTGCCATGCCGCCCGACAGTTCACTGGGCATTAAGTTACGCGCTCCACGTAAACCAACCGCGTGTAGTTTCATCAAAACTAAATGACGAATCAGGGACTCTGGCAATTTAGTATGCTCACGCAGCGGAAATGCGACATTTTCAAACACATTCAAATCGGTGAGCAGGGCGCCGCTTTGAAATAACATGCCCATGCGCTTACGCAAAGTATAGAGTTCATTTGTTCTCAAATTCGCTATGTTTAAACCATCAACTTCAACACTACCCGCATCAGGGCTTAATTGTCTGCCTATTAAGCGGAGCAATGTGGTTTTACCTGTGCCACTGGGTCCCATGATGGCTGTAATTTTGCCGCGTGGGATGTCCATATCAATTCCATCAAAAATCCAGCGTTCATTTCGCGCAAAGCGGAGATCACGAATTTTGATAAGTGGATCGTTGATTTTATCAGTCATTATTCTTTCCATTAAATCATTTTATTATATAATACCTTCGCCAATTGAAAAATCCGTGTCGTTCAGTTGTTTCGGGAAATCGTACCTCATTCCCGAAACAACGAAAATGACATGACTTTTTCAATTTTTCTCTGATGACGACGCACTCGCTTCGCTGGACTTGGTCGGCAAATGCAGCAATTGGTCAACTTGATTGACATAGAATTGATATTGCACACCTTTTTCTGGTCGTGCCAATATTAAATCCGGTGTTGTAG
>LUTY01002830.1 GCA_001640045.1 Candidatus Thiomargarita nelsonii
CAGAAAGCAACACCCGGCCCTTAGAAACTAATAAGGCGTCAGTGCAAGGGTGTAAAGCCAAAACAAGGATGGGGGGTTGCTCCGCACATAAGATGATGATTCTAGGGGTCCCGACGGTAGGAGGGATCTAGTCGCGGCGCGTGGGTTATAATCCGCCCATTCGCAACCACTCGAAGACGGCTTCGTCTAAAGGTCAACATCTAAGTGTGCAGTCACATAATGTAGGAACGAGTAAAAACGACGTGGAACCCCTAGCTGGATGGCTAGAGGGGTGATAAAGTTATTAAAATCATCTATCGGTTGCGTCGGGTAGGATGAGGGCTCCGCTGCGGCTTATCTGCTATGGTGGATAAGATATGCAGACTGCCCTCCCAGGTAATAACAAGTTGTAGGTCAGGAGCAACTGGACTCGTGGCGGGCGTGTAGTCTCAGGTACCGAAAGGTGATGACGCACGGCTGAGTCCGCTGCTCTACAGTTGTAGCGTATGAGTATATGAGACATACCACGAAAATTGGAATTTACTTACAAGACTGCCACGGCAGTCGGTGAAATGCCAAGATCCCTCCTATCGTCGGGACAGTGTGAAAACACTAGCCGGTCAAGGAATACGACAGGTTCTGGAGGAGCCGGATGAGTGCGAAAGTCGATAGGGAGGTTTTGAAGACTGGCTTTATAGGGTGTATTCCATAAGACACTATGAAATCGGCAGGAAGGTAGTGACCTATATCGCCAAGTTTAACCATTATCGATCATATCGTTTTAATGGGATAGACGATTATATTGAGATTCCAGATGATGCTTCTCTTGATGTTGATTTTCTCACGATGGCAGCTTGGGTGTACCGAGCAGGAAATCTTGTGTCTCTGTACCAGGTGCATTTGGCACTACTCAGATTCTTGAGGTGGAAATGCAACAACAACCTTTTTCTTTTACTTTTGATTTAGACTTGGATAGCGTCAAACATCGCTGATATTTTCCGCCAAGGTTTTCAAAAGCTCAAATTTCCACGCTCAGCTAGTCAAAATCTGAGGTGATTTTTTTTTCGCGTTCATCGTTAGACATAATATAACGATGAGTGCAAAGCGTATTCAGGATGAAAAAAGTTTTAGTTAGCCTAATATGTAATGAAATAGAACTGATTGAATGCTATGATAATCTTCAATACAAGATTAAAACAGTCAAATATTTACGGATTGCTGTTAAGCATTATAGAGAATCCTTAACAATTGTTCTCGGCTATCAGGGTACCGGTTCCGGTGTTTGGGGGATTTGCTATCCATTAGAAAACCGTTCAGCTTCACGAGCATAATGAGCGGCAAATTCTTCTAAAAAAGGTTTTATTCTGCAAATTCTAAAATTCTGCAAATTCTGATTCAGACAAAATACCTGATGATAAACCAGTTATTTTCCGCTGGCATAATATCCGGTTTCGGAGTATAAATATCTGCTTTGTCATCATTTGGAGGAATATTCTTATGCATCAGCCTACCCATTCAGAGCATGACAATAACTACAGTGCCATTATTATCGGCAGTGGATTTGGTGGTTCAATGATGGCTTCCCGCTTGACAGAAGCCGGTATGTCGGTACTGGTTCTGGAACGCGGGCCGTGGCGGGACACCTTGCCTGTGCGTGAGGCAGGCATTGAACAGCGCAAACCCTTACCCCGGACAGGGGGTGTATTATCTGCTCTGCGCTCATTGCACCCACCAATTGGGCCAAAGCGTGGCATCCGTCTGAATAAATACGGTTATCTGGATGTATGGATTGGTAAGGGCATTAAAGCACCCTGCACATCCAATGTGGGTGGTGGCAGCCATATCTGGGCCGCGATGATGGATCGCCCGGCAGCAGGTTTCTGGGACAATCGCGCCACCGGTCTGAACGATAGCCTGATGGAGCCGCACTATCAGAGAGTAGAGCAGGAACTGAAAGGCGTTCAGCCACCGGATGCCACCCAAGTTCCCAATCACACTGACCATGCCTGGCAAGGTGAAAGCTATTTCACGCCATTAAATGCGGGTGATCAGCCTCCCATGGGCATTTTATATCCTGAACAGGCCGGTGCCCCGCAAGCTGTCAAGGATGAAAACGGTATTGTCAGAATGCCTATGGATTTCACCACGGATCATGGCATGTTTGGCTGCCCAAGTGGATCGAAATCGACGGTGGATGCGCTCTACCTGCTCCCGGCCATGAACAAGGGGCTGGTAGTCAAGGACATGCATGAGGTTCAGTCATTTTCCCGTAACCCGTCGGGGGGCTATGAACTGGAAGTGCATGACCTGCGTAGTGGTCATCATGTCAAGTTTTCCACGCCCGTTCTTGTAATGTGTGCGGGAACCATGAACACCAACTACCTCATGCTGAATGCGGTGGATACGGCGGCATTGGGTACACTGCCTGCACTGGGTAAAGGTTTTGGAGCCAATGGCGACTTGATTGCCCATTGGCCTGCACCGGACAAACCTCCCCGAGACAGCGCCCTGGGGCCACCTATACATGGGCGTGTTCAGATCAAGGGGCATGAGGATGCTGCTTATGTCATTCTGGTGGGTGGCGAAACCCCGCCGGTACCGGGCTTTTTACGTCGCAAGGCGCGACAGAGGCAGCAGCTATGAAGTTATCGCCATGTCACAGGATGCGGCGGATGGGCAGATCACTCTGGAAAAAGGCCGTATGACCTTTGCTTTTGATCTGAAGGGTTCACCCAGTTACAGCGCGGCAATGCAGGCTTTTGATGCCTTGTCTGAGCAATCCGGGCGTAAAGTGGCTTTTGACCGCAAAGCCGTTACCACGGCTCACCCCATGGGGGGCTGCCGAATTGCTGAAAACGCGGATGAAGGCGTTGTGAATGGTCAGGGCATGGTCTATGGGCATCCGGGTTTGTATATCGCAGATGCCTCTGTGTTTCCGCAACCCACTGGCGTTCCCCCTTCACTTAGTATCGCAGCCTGGGCCTCACATGTAGCCGAACACATTATTCATCAAACACACTCAACATCACAGGAGACTCATTGATATGCACACAGTTCTTGTTAAATACGTTTTGCCCAAGCCGGTACCACGCGCCGCCATGATGGAAGGGTTTAAAGCCGCTGAAGCTCGTTTTCGTTCTGTTCCCACACTGATCCGCAAATATTTCTCATACGATGAAGCCGAGCACACTGGCCATTCTGTTTATTTGTGGGAAAGCGAAGAAGCCGCCAGAAACTTCTTCAATGACGAATTCGTTGCCCAATTCAAGGAAAAATTTGGTGCCACACCGGAGCTTTTTTATGTGGATACCTTGATGGTTGTTGACAACGAAGCCGAAAAAACCACGTTTAATGAGTAACTCGTCAGGGGGGGTAACGTCACCGTTATCCCCCCAGATAAGCCGAACTAACCGCGTCAATGAATATTTCAAGTCCACCATCCCGATCAGTCAAAGTCTTGCAGTGAAACCCGGCCTTCGTGAACTAATCAGCACACCCCGATTAAGCCATTTCCGTAACAAAACTCATAGCCAGAACGGTTCAGGGTGCTTGCCTTGCTGATTAAAACCCTTCCAGCACGATTTTTCCGTGTGCCTGTCGTGATTCCAGCATGGCGTGGGCTTTAATTAAGTTTTTGGCGTTAATCGTGCCCAGTTGGTGTGCGACGGTAGTTATAATCTGCCCTTTGTCGATTAAGCGGCTGACTTCATTCAACAGGTTATGCTGCTCAATCATGTCAGGCGTCTGGAACATCGAACGGGTGAACATCATCTCCCAGTGCAGCGTAAGACATTTGAGTTTCAGCGGCATGGCATCCAGTTGCGCAGGGTCGGCAAATTCTTCTAAAACTATAGTTGGTAAATAAATTGGGCGAACTTCTTCATATTTATAGTAATGTCTATTCTCGCTAATTGGTGTTCAAGATTATTTTTATAAAATATAATTCGTGAATATTGGCTATCAGAGGAGGAATCAGCAAATATATCTTGATCTTTACTATAATTTCTAATTAAATTATGAAGATTGTGAATAGATACTGGAACTACTGAATACATCGCTTTCATTGCGTGAGTTTTCCCCGTACCATTTGCACCAATTAAGATATTAATTCCATCACAAAAATTAAATTTTGCTTATTCAAATTCCCGGATTTTTTATGGATAAATCTTTAATTTTCATTTATATAAGTCCTAATCTTTTTTCATTTAAGTAATTTAATTTGTAGCGAGCGTAGGGTGCATCCGACACTCGCTACACAAGTCCAAGCATTCACACCTCAAACACTTTTAACACTTCATCCCCATAATGGTTAATGACTTTCACGGCAATTTTACCGGTTGCGGGTTTATCAAAGGGGCGGCTCTTTGTGCTGTATATTTCTGACCAAGCGGCTTCGTCTATTTCGGCTTTCAATGCCCTTTTGAGCTTTTTGTACGGTTCGCCTGCCCCAGTAAAATAAACATGCCTAACGAAAAAACTTTCGTTGTTGTAATTGGTGTCAATAAACCAGCAGGCTATATCATCGGTTGAATGGGATTTGACAATGCCTTTGGTGGGATCGTAAATGTCCACGCTTTAAAGCCTATTTCAAAAAAATCATCAAGGCATTATCAGCCAAAAAAGGCAAAGTTGTTGTATTGATTGACGAATATGACAAACCTATTGTCGATCATATCGATGATAACAAAAAGGCGACCAAAAACCGTGAAATACTTCGGGAGTTTTTCGGAGCCTTGAAATCTTCTGACGCTTTTCTGCGCTTTGTATTCTTAACTGGCGTCTCCAAATTTTCTCGTGTATCGGTTTTTTCCGAATTAAACAACTTACGAGACATCACTTTCTCAAAACAATTTGCCACAATGCTGGGATATACTCAGG
>LUTY01002820.1 GCA_001640045.1 Candidatus Thiomargarita nelsonii
AAATGGGTGAATATTGGTCTGTGGAAGTAGCCAATGGACATGTGAATACTTCCCAACGCCCTTTGATTTTTATTGAGCCTGAAAGTGAACATGCCGCCGCTGCCGTGACGGCGGGCATGTCCATGACCGGTTTGCGGGCAATTAATTTTTCCTCAGCCCAAGGAGTGGCATTTATGCATGAATCGCTGTATGCCGCTGTTGGAAAACGCTTGCCTTATGTCTTGAATATTGGTTGTCGTGCGATTACCAAATCGAGTTTAAATGTGCATTGTGGACACGATGATTATCATTGTATTGATGATACGGGTTTTATTCAGATCATGGCAAAAAGTGGACAAGCCGTTGCTGATTTAAATCTCATTGCCCACAAAATTGCAGAATTATCTTTAACACCAGCAGCCATTGCCCAAGATGGGTTTTTAACCACCCATTTAATCGAATCGCTTAATATCCCAGAACGGGAACTTATTGCCGAATTTCTTGGCAAACCTGAGGATATGATTGATACACCAACGCCGGCACAACGCATGATTTATGGTGAAAAACGTCGTCGTGTGCCCTTGGTTTGGGATGTGGATAATCCCATGGTGGCTGGTACTGTGCAAAACCAAGATGCCTATATGCAATCGGTAGCCTCGCAAAGACCTTATTTTTTCGAGCATATTCCAGACATAGCTGATCAGTGCTTGGAAGAATATTATCAATTAACCGGACGTCGCTATCAACGGCTCAGTGGTTATTTGGTTGAGGATGCGGATTATATTATCCTGGGTCAAGGCAGTATGATTGTGCAAGCCGAATTAGTCGCGGATTACTTGCGTCAAACCCGCAACTTGAAAATCGGTGTTGTCAATATGGTCTTCTTTCGGTTTGACAGGGCTGCTACTGGGATGAAGCTCAAAAGACTGCGCGACGCGCTCCAAAAAATCTGAGACAGTCAAGCCATTTAAATCTCGCACAACCCGATTATAGTCAAGAATCTGCATCTGATTATCTGGAAAAATCACCGTTAAAAAATAATTATAAGCCTCCTCACCGGTATGCTGAGGATTATTAGCTCGCCGCTTTTCAGCTACCCGCGAAGCGGCAGCAGAACGGTGATGTCCATCAGCAATATAAAGACAATCCATCGCATCAAAAGTGACACTAATCGTCTCAATATGCGCCGGCTCATCCACTATCCACAATCTATGGACAATCCCATCATCTGCGGTTAAATCAACAGAGGGTGGCTGTGCCGTGATTGTCTTGATAAGCGCATCTATAGTGGGATGATGTTTATAACTTAAAAAAACAGGTCCCGTTTGCGCGTTGAGCGCATCAATTTGACGCACTCTATCATCCTCCTTATCGGGACGAGTCAATTCATGTTTACGAATACGATTACTGTTATAATCATCAATATTAGCAACCGCGACTAAACCGATTTGTTGATGATCACCCATCGTCAATCCATATAAATAATAATAAGGTTGTGCATCCTGTTTGAGAATACCGGCATTGATCATCCTTTGCCAATTTTCTGCCCCTTTGGCGTACACAGCCTCAGTATAGGGATCTGTATCAGGCGGCAAATCAATTTCTGGTTTAGAAATATGCAAAAAACGGTGCGGTGTTTTGCATGGATGCACCGATAATGGTATAAGTCAAATTGTGCGGAGGCATCGCCACTCGTGGATAACCTTTACGTTTGCCCAACATCAGCGCAGCGACTAAGCCTGCAACACCGGCATTGATATGTACCACTGTACCACCGGCAAAATCGAGCACTCCATAATCATCGAGCCATCCGCCGCCCCAAACCCAGTGACAAATGGGGGCATACACAAATGTTGCCCAGAGTGCCATAAATATCAGCATGGCTGAAAATTTCATGCGTTCTGCAAACGCGCCCACTATCAGGGCGGGGGTAATGATCACAAAGGTCATCTGGAAAGTCATAAAGACCATTTCAGGAATAGTTTGATCTTCCAAGATGGAATTCACACTCACGCCCATTAAAAAGGCTTTGTCCAATCCCCCTATAAAGGCATTTATGGCACCGCCATTAGTAAAGGAAAGAGAAGCCTCTGATGCCGCAGGTGCTTATCCGATTACGCCATCAACTCAAATGGGTGAATATTGGTCTGTGGAAGTAGCCAATGGACATGT
>LUTY01002821.1 GCA_001640045.1 Candidatus Thiomargarita nelsonii
CAAAAGTTACGCTCCAAATCGCGTAGCTTTTGTGTGTCCGCTGGATGCAATTGTTAGGCATGTTCAGCTTAAACATATTATTCTGCTTTTTCTATCACTTCCATCCTACAATTTATGGCTCATCAAATGGGTTATTACGACAACCACCATAGAAAACCAAATTAACTTTACTCGCTTGTACAGCATCTCCTATTCTTGTTAGGCGAATTGCACGTTCATTCAGTTTCGACTTTCCATATACTAAAAGGTAGTCACCGGGCAAGAGATAGATTATTCCGTTTACCTCAACGCCATGACCTGTAGTATAAAGCACTGCAACGTCTGATGTCTTAGATCGTTCAGAAAACTCTTTCAAGATACTATTAAGTTTTGATTGATCTGGGTCAATCGCAGTTTGCACCTCAAACTTTGCTTCAGCAAGAGATTTTGAAATTCGAACTAAATCATTCTTTGCTCCTGGAAGGGCCCTTGCGCCAGAAATGGTGTAATCAGAAAAAACTAATACAAGAGCTATGCGCTTTTCAGTAGATGGTTTTGGCAATAAATGCCATGATCCTAGATCAACTTTGGAAAAAATTTCTGGTCGCTGAAATCCTCGGCTTTTTTTCCCAGTTAAATCAATTAATTCCGAACGAAAATTGTCAAAGGTTAGGGTATCACGCGCTAATAGCTCAACAAGAGCACTAGCAAATGGATTACCACCTCCTTCACCTTGATCTAATGTTTGCTTTCCTGTCTGTGAAGCATAAAAATAGATTGGTTCAACTGGAGGGGCGGCTACTGAAATGGAAGTTATATTTCCAATGATAAAAACAAAAACTATAAAATTTTTTAAAATGTGCATTAATCTGTATCTCCCACAATAGTCTAACTATTTATTATCAGGCAGAACTGCTAGGCTGTTTTGCCTGATAATACCAATTTTTAATAAATAATCTTACTACAAAAGCTCAGTACGGGACAATTTATTTAAGTCATTGATTGTTTGTCATTTCGACCAAAGGGAGAAATCTTGAATTCTCAAAACCTCAAGATTTCTCCCTCTGGTCGAAATGACAATAAAAAAAATGTCCTGTACTACAAAAGTCAAAAAAAGATGAATCCACCGTTAATCGCTTCATGGATACGTCTTGCTTGTCCGACAAAGTTAGGGTCGAAAGTACAAACAATAATGCCAGCATGTTCAGGTTGGAGACGGTGGAGACGAATAAAGTGCTTACGATTGATAGTCAACACAGCACGCCCTTGTGCAAAATTGGAAATATGTTCAAACACATCCCCGATTTAATAATAATTTCTCATGTCTAATTAGTAAACAAGCATTTGATACCATACGAGCAAGTAAACCTAGCGTTTTCCTATCAACAGCGGGGACTGAGGATCAATGCCATTAAGTTAATGGTAACTTATTGATATAACCTGTCATTTAGACCAGCGGGAGAAATCTTATTGGTCATCGAATTTTCCCGCTAGTAAGATTTCTCTCGCTGGTCGAAATGACAGGCAGTAACTGTATGATAAACATTTAAAATAAATCAGTTACCCTTAACATTCTCGTTCATTTGCGGAGCAAAGGAATGCCTGCCCCGACGCTCCGCAAAGCTATTTCACAGCCGAATAAGGCGCTTGACGTTCCCGATCATGTCGGTGCATTCGATATTCGACAAAATCCGCAATCTTATCAAAGTGCATAAACGGATTACCCTCTAATTGTTCCCCCATCGTAGAAGAAGATTGGACCGCATAATGATGTCCAGGGTGTATGATTGTCTGGGCAGGTAATTCGGCACCTAGTTTTTTCAAAGAATGATACATTTGCTCAGGATCGCCGCCGCTAAAATCACAACGCCCGCAGCCAAATACAAATAAAGTATCACCCGTTATCAAATGCCCATCACAATAGTAACAAGCTGAGCCAGGCGTATGTCCAGGCGTATGCCAAATTTCAATATTGGTTTTGCCAATTTGAATCCTATCGCCGCCATGATGTAAGGTGGGTTTACTTAATTTCTGCCCCCAAAAATGCGCTTCGGTTTTTAATAAATGAACTTGGGCATCATAAGTATTTAATATTTCACCCAATCCATTGGTATGGTCATGATGACTATGGGTGAGCAAAATATCAGTGATTTGGAGGTCTTGCTGTTTGGC
>LUTY01002822.1 GCA_001640045.1 Candidatus Thiomargarita nelsonii
TTATTAACAAACATTCATAAAAAATTACAATTATCCCGTGCTTGAACTCAGAGAAACCGCACGGTAGTCAGCATTTTAATTTTGGGAGGTTGTCCATATGTGCTTGTTGAGTTGACACTCAAGCATGAGCGTGGTAAATTGCAACTGCAACAATTGCTATGAAATTGGTCTCAGTACCGGACAATTTATTTAAGTCATTGATTTTGTGTCATTTCGACCAACGGGAGAAATCTTAATAGTTTGAGAATTCAAGATTTCTCCCGTTGGTCGAAATGACAATAAAAAAATGTCCTGTACTGAGGAAATTGGTACAACAATCGCACTTTTAGTTACCAGATAAAAAACGCTTGACTTATTAATTCGATTGTGAAAAGATTTTCATCTAATGAAAATCAATAAACCGAGAACCAAGGTGAGATTTTTATTGAGAGCGAAGCGCTTGTGATGTTTGCTTTGCGAAGGGAGATACCCCCGTCAAGACGCAAGTCTTGTGTGCGTTGTTAATGAAAAGGTATCGGCAAAACTAAGTTGTATTTTCCACAAATTTATGTTACTTTGCAGGAGGTGTTGTAAATTTATTTTGTACAGTCGAACCAATTTGATTTCTTGTGATACGAGACTAACTAAGGAGGTAAAGCTATGAAATCGTATCTCAAAAAAGCTGCACCAGTAATCATGCCGTGTGTCAATTTAGGGCCACCACAAGTGAGGTGGCGAGGTCATCTTGTCCAATGGGCAGAGATGAGGTTGTTTTCTTTATCTTTATTTTCGTATGAAGGAGGTAGGTGATGGACTCTTCAAAACCTAAAGTGCCGATATGGGCACGATTTACCCGTATGTTTGCGTTTTTAAATTTAGCAGTATTCCTTGCGACTTCGTCTATGGTTTTTGCAGCAGAAAACGAGGCCGCAGAACAAGCGGAATACCAAGCCTTTCAGGAAATCTTGCGGAATGCCAAGCCCGCGCCAATGCCTCAATATTCCAAAGTGGCACCTGAGACTCTTGATAATTCCATAACAGAGTACGACCCCGAAACGGGTGAGACAACGGACATCCCAGCGACAGAAGAATTGGATGGTATCGATCCTTTATTGTCTGTACCTAATCATGGAACGATGCCCTATTCAGCAGATGGGGATGCCTCGACAGACAATGTTGACGGATTGTCGGAAGGTTCTGATGATGGCGAGAATATCTCTCCTGAGATTACTCCCACACCGCCTTCGCCGCTTTCCAATACGACGTCTTATCCTTGGAGGACCACAGCAAAACTGTTGATGCGTTTCGGCAGTTATTACTACGTTTGTAGTGGCGCAACCATTAATTCGTTCCTAGTTTATACTGCAGGCCACTGTATATACAACCATGATCCGAACGGAGACGGAAACACCTCTGATGCACAATGGGCGGATGAAGTGTGGGTTTGGCCTGGTCAGACTGACCGCGTGTACATTGATGGTGATGCCGACTATCCGTATGGTGTCGCAAAAATGACCTTGTTGCGTTCCTATAACGGTTGGGTCAACAGTCAGAACCTGAATTACGATTTTGGCTGGATCACGCTGGATCGTCGTCTTGGGAACCGTGTTGGCTGGATGGGAAGAGAGACCAACGTAACAGCTTCTTCCCTGAATTTCAACGGTTATCCTGTTGAAACGCCATACGTGCCAGGGGGCACACACTTCCAGTATCCCGGTTATGATAGTGGCAACGTAGCTTATTAGAATGGATGCTTATACTTATGGTGGACACAGTGGAGGACCCGTATGGCGGTATGACGGCAACAACCGCTATATCCAGGGGGTCAATTCGACATCGAACCGTGTGGGGAACGCCGAGGCTACTAGGATTACTAATGACACTTTCAACTATACTGATACTTTCATTGCTGAAGACGAGGCTAACCGTCCACCTACCGCACGGCCTGAATTGATAGAATATACTATCTCAACGACGGCGAAGGACCTGCTCGACAACTCTGTTGCCCAGGGCGGAACATTTGACGTTGAATACAATGCCTATAATATTGGTTGGCAGTCAACCACCGTCACGGTGGATTTTTATCTCTCCACCAACAATTTTATCAGTACTCTTGATTACGCCATTGGGAGCCGAACGTTTATATTGGGTTCAA
>LUTY01002823.1 GCA_001640045.1 Candidatus Thiomargarita nelsonii
GGCCACTCTTCACCAAGATTTAACTAATTTGATCGGTGGGCTGATTGATGCTAAACTGATCACCGTGCAAACTTAACAAACAAATGCCTTTTCTAAAAAAATTGTCTAAATTAGCTGACTTCCTATTTAAGCTAAACCTTACCTGTTTTAAAAACTGGTCAGGTTTAAATTCTGATTCAGACAATAAAAAGGAGAATTTTTTCATGCGTGAATTTAACACCTCGGGCCCCTGTAATCCGTCCCTACACTACACGGTCATGCGTGAGGCATTAATAGCCACTGGGCAAGAAAAAGTGCGAAAAGGGCGGTATTTTACCTTGTTTGCCCCCAGACAAAGTGGGAAAACCACTTATTTTCAACTGTTGCTTGAAACACTGAAAGCTGAAAATTTTATCCCGATATGGATTAGTTTTGAAAACTTAAAAACGGTATCAAGAGAGTTCTTTTACCAAGAACTTAATCATCAACTTCATCAAGAATTAGCAGGGCACCAAATTAAACTCAAAAAAACCATTACAAATCAAGTTGATATGGTGAGATTTTTTGAAGAAATCCAGACTCAATCTTTGGTTCTGGTGATTGATGAATTTGAAGGCATACCTGATGTGGTATTGAGTGAGATAATGCATTCGTTTCGGCAAATGTATCATCGGCTGATAGGTTATGTAACTGAGACCAACTACTGTTATTCATCCGTATCCACAAACCATAACTGTCACCAAAGTCAATAATGACCTCATCTTGACCACTATTGTTTAGGTCTCCGGTGACCATGCTCTTGGCTGAGAGCCTATGTAACTGAACCCAACTACTGTTGTTCATCCATACCCACAAACCATAAGTATCACCAAAATCAATGATCACCTCATCCTGAGCATTGCCATCAAGGTCACCTGTGACCATACGCTTGGCTGAAAGCGAGTGCAGGGATACCCAACTGTTATTATTCAAGCGCACATAAATGCCATAAGAAGGACCAAAGTCAATGATGACATCGTTATCAAAGCTAAAATTAGAGCGACAACTCATCATCAATCTCTGGAGATTGTCATATTTATCTTGCCATATACTTGTCCAATCGTCTTGTAAAATGCCACATGTATCTCTTGAATTGGCATTCCAACTCCAATAGAAGAAATTGCAAATAGATTTATTAATAAAGTAATCAATAATAGCGTTTTCCCAAAGAACGCCGCGTGGATCGGCTTGGGGATCAACTGAACAGGTGTGACCATATTGTCCACCAAATTCTCCTATAGCAACGCCAACTAAATACCCAAAGTGAGCATTCCAGATGGTTGGCATATTATCTGGAAATTCAGGCACGTTGAAATATGCCGGGTTGGCTACGTCTGGTCCATAAACATGTGGACTGAAGACTAACTTTTCTGAGGGAATGTTGATTGGAACACATTGTTGCGGTGCCAAATTTTCACCCCAAAAGTGCGGCGGATAAAAGGAACAGCTAGGATTTTCCTGAATGCCCTCCACAAATATAAGAATATCGGAGTTCACAGCTAAAATGGCTTGAGACGCTCTCTCAGCCGCTAAATTCCAGTCTGTATTGATATTGCCAGTTCCCCACGTCGCTTGTCCATGTGGCTCATTTTTTAAATCGATCCCCATAAAATAATTGACATCCTTATATCTTTCTGCGACTAGGACTAAATCATTAATCCACTGTTCTTCAGTGTAGTTCTCTGTGTACCACAATTCTGAAATCGTGAGACAATCAGGACGATGATGATCCAAGAGAATATACATTTGTTGAACATTGAGTTCAGCAATAATCTTATCCAAGATTTCCAGACTCTTCAAACCAACCAAATCAGGATTTTTAGAGGGATCGATCCAGGTTTGAACATCCACATTTTGTAATGTTTCTGGACAAAATGGAATTCTGACTGCCAGACATTTACAGAGACGATTTTAAATTTACGTCAGCAAATGTTAGATTTTACCCGTAGCAATGCTTGGATCGGTATGATTTATCAGATGGGTGCCGCTATTGTTCTCAGTGCTTTACTTTATATTGCAGCTGTCATACTCGCTCTTCCCGTCGCAGAACTGCTGGTTTTGATATTGGTTTTTGCCCGTCTCTTGCCGATGTTGTCAAACCTACAACGGAGCTATCAACATTTTGTT
>LUTY01002824.1 GCA_001640045.1 Candidatus Thiomargarita nelsonii
CCATTTTCAAATCTTACTTCTAAATCTTATCCTACCACATTTTCCCGTTCTTTTTGCCTGTCCTTGTATGTCCTAGTTTTCTAGTAAAGCTTTCCCTTGGACATGCCTTATTAGATGCTAGAGCCTATGGTTTCTGGGCTTTGCGAGATGCCACCCATATGATTGAATCACTATTTTTGATTGTGGGATTTGCTTTTGCAACCCGCCTAAGTGCATTGCAACAATTTTTTCGCTGGTTGCCGCTGCTTTTAATAATTGGGGTGATTTATGCACTCACCTACCCAATTTCAAGATTTCTCTCCCCTTTTTCTCCCACCGTGTTAGCGGGTGCGGGCTATCAAATATCTTTATTGTTTAATTATCTTAATGCGCCTATTATTCTGATAACCGCTGCCATTGGCTTGTTACTATTTAGCCGTTCTTATGTTGAACAACAGCGAAATCTATTGATTGCCGTGCTGCTATTAGGATTTACAATTTTTTTATTTCAAGCGCGTACTATTTATTTACAACTCATTGCCTTGATTGGATTATTTGCCATTTATCGCCGTGACGTATTTGGAAAAAGCCTTATTGGTATCCTGTTCTTGGTGATATTTTTAATGGCACTGCCTTTACTGGATTTGCAGATTAAGGGACGTTTGGGTCAAACGCTCTCTTTTGAGTTTTTGCTAAATCATTTTCTAGCGATTGGCGGTATTGCAACGCCCGGACTTGAAGGCTCAGCAAAAGGAGTGTCACAACGACTTGATTGGTGGAAAAGCATTTATGAACAATTAACGGCAGGCTTTATTCCCCTATTAACTGGATTGGGATACGGCATTCCCCTGACTGATTTTTATGTTCGTCCTGGCGTAATTGTCCGTGAACCGCATAACTCCTATATTTCTATTGTTGGACGTTTAGGATTGATTGGTTTGTTTGCATGGGTATGGATGCATGCCATACTGTTGATTATCTGGCAGCGTTGTTATAAGCTTTGTCAACACTTAGGCTGGCGTGACGGGGAAAATTATTTGTTAGTGTTGATGAGTTTTTTTGTTTTGATTTGGGTTTTCTCCCTTGGGGAAGATGGGCTTGAAAAACCTTTTAATGCTATTCCTTATTATTTTTTCTGGGGGATTGTTTTGGGTTTATATTATCAGTTACACACAAATCTCTATAAGCGGACTTGGGAATTGAGTGCCGATACAGAACAAACCAGCCAAATGACGCAACTTCTGGATAAGGTGATAAAAGCGGATTTTCCAGTCAAGGTGGAAATTTGCAAGGAGTCAAGTTCTAAGGGTTAGGAAACCAGCCGTTTTCATTAGCTCGCTTCGTGGTGCGAGCTAATGAAAACGGCAGTGGCTATCTATTTATAAAATGACTTTTTCTGCCAAAGTAAGATTGATAATCTACTGCTCCGTGTTCTAGGAGAATTTTTTTGACACCGGAAAAACACAATGAATCTTTCCGAATCATGTACATATCATATCTATCAAATTTAGTATTTCTATTCACAAGTTCTTTTAACTGTTTTTTTAACTGACAAACCCAGCATTTTTCGGTTTGAAAAAAAGGAACCATAAAAAGTTGGTAATCACCATAAGTAGCAGCTCCAACATAAGCGTTTTTAACCATATTTATCCAAGTTTTACTTCCATCAGTTATCAGATTATCTTGATTAATAAAGCGATAATCTCCTCCAGAATGTAGGACAATTAAGTCAGGATTATAGTCTCTAACAAATTGAGGAGAGACGAGTGTTTTAGAAAGTGCTGGGGTATTAAGTCCCCATAAATCGATTGCCTGCCACTTTGAGTAATAGGGAAGCCTACCAGCCTCAGTGATCATCATGGTACCATTACATTGAAGCCTATTCAAAGATTTAGAAATATATATAGGATTTTCATAAGGAATACTGATTGTATCTAAAGTTGCTTTTATATAGAACGGAGCCATTAACATTAATGAACATAGAAGTGCCACATAAATCCATATTACTTGAAATAAATTGTAAAATATTAAGGAAATAGCGATGATTGATATTGCCATCGGACATGAATTCATTTATAGTGCAATCAGCATTAGGCTACAGACGGCGCAGAACTTCATGACGACCGGTCCAACGCCCCAT
>LUTY01002825.1 GCA_001640045.1 Candidatus Thiomargarita nelsonii
TTTTTAAAAAGCTGGACAATGACATTATGGTGACAAAAAGTGCTTTTACCCAAGCACGTCGCCATTTAAAAGCCACAGCGTTTGTATCAGAGGAAAAGGTTTTTGCACATTAAACACCGTGCAAAAACCTTTTCCTCTGATGTTAAACAAAAAAGCTGTACTTGATGTTCTTTATGGTGATGAAGATTATGAAAAAGCTTGGGGCTTTCGTTTATGTGTATTTGATGGCTCCAAAATTCATTTACCCAATACCCCAGAGATTATACAAGAATTTGGTACCATCAAATTTGAGACAACCGTTGGCAACAACAAGAAAATAACGGGCGAGCATGGCTATGCACTTGCATCAGTGATGTACGATCCCCTTAATAAGGTTGTCGTTGATGCTTGTCTCGCGCCGTTCATGCGCGTATGAGGTTGACTTGGCTTTGGAACACCTAAAACACACACAAGCCAATGATCTTATTATATTTGATCGAAACGACTTATCGATCATCTTTTTAGCCTCCATGGTTAAACTTAATAGACAATTTGTTGGACGTTGTTCTAAAAGTTCAGTACAATCCGCACAACAACTGTTTAAACAACATATTATTGACAGTAAAAAAGCCACCTTAACCGCTAATGGAGAGGTTAAAAAAAAGTGTAAAATTTTAGGGTTAGATGAGCAAATAACAGTACGATTTGTGCGAATTACATTAAGCACTGGAGAGACAGAGGTTCTTGTGACATCATAATTGGTAATAATAAATATACCACACAAATGCTAAAAGAATTATATAAGGAGCAAAGGGGTATTGAAACTTTTCTTGGTGTTTTAAAGGAACGTCTAAAATTAGATAACTTTACAGGTAAAACAGTCGCTGCTATTAAACAGGACTTTTTCGCTACTTTGTTTCTAGCTGGTTTAGAATCTATACTAACGCAAACTGCTGATTTGTACTTATTTAAGAAATCCAGTCCCAACAAACTCAGGCAAACTGTTAACAACATGGTATNAAACATGCACAGGTTAACGATTTGATTTGGCTTTGTAAGTAATTATCCATCTTATATATTTTTAGCCTCTTTAATCAAACAGAACCTACAATTTTGTTGTCGTTGTTCTAAAAGCTCAGTACAATCCGCACAAAAAATGTTTAAACAACAGGTTATTGATAGTAATATAGTAACTTTAAAAGCCCAAGGTACCGTCAAGAAAAAGTGCAAAATGCTGGGGTTACCTTTGAGCCTCACAGTACGCTTTGTAAGAATTATGTTAAGCACTGGAGAGATAGAAGTTCTTGTAACCTCGCTGCTTGATAAGGAAAAGTACACCACGCAAATGTTCAAGGAATTGTACCATTTACGTTGGGGTGTTGAGAGTTTTTTTTGCGTTTTAACCTCGGCGATTAAAAATTGATAATTTTACAGGTAAAACGGTTATTTCTATTAAACAAGATTTTTTGGCGGCTCTATTCCTAACAGGTTTAGAATCTATACTGACTCAAAGTGCTGATTTACGATTTACAATTATTTAAGAAATCTAGTCTGAATAAACACCGGCAAACTGTCAATAATATGGTATCTTTTAATACCATTAAAAACTTTGTGGTAGACTTATTTTACCATTGTTTGCCTATCGACGAGCTTATGGAAACACTGACTTTGTGGTTTGTTAAAGATCCGACTTATGTTAAACGGAATCGTGATGTACCACGAAAAAAGAACTCCCCCAGGGTTTCTTTAAATTATTATAAACGCATTTACAAGCCTTGTTTTTAATGAAATAGTTTTTTTGAGAAAAGTTGGTTTTATTGATTTTCCTATTCAATCATTTTGAATGGGTTGGGGGATATATGTCTTAAAAATGGTAAATAACAAGTTTTATGATGTTTTTATCAAAACATACCGGATTTTTCTGAACAAAAATAATCAAAAATTAAAAAAATCGGGTATTTGTTTCTGTATATTATTAATATATAAATACTATCTTATTGATAGTAAATTATTTATTATAATAATAGTTTGTACAAACCCATTAATTTTAAATTTAATTGACAAAAATTCATTATTCTAATTAAAAAAAGCGTAGCGAGTGTCATTTTTGACTTGAGAGCCCCAATGACACTAAGTGCCGCACAAAACCCTTATGGTATAAGGC
>LUTY01002826.1 GCA_001640045.1 Candidatus Thiomargarita nelsonii
GTCAAAAAACTGGGTGGCGTGGTTTCGGGTGAACATGGCATTGGGATGACTAAATTACAATTTCTCGCCCCTGAAGCGGTAGATGCTTTTCTGACTTATAAGCAACAAATTGATCCCAATGGACACTTTAATCAAAACAAACTGTTAGCCGGTGCTGACTTACAACAAGCTTACACCCCCTCATTGCGCTTACTAGAACAAGAAGCTTTGATATTAGAAGCCAGTGAATTAGGCGACTTAAATACAGCCATCAAAGATTGTCTCCGTTGTGGCAAATGCAAATCCGTGTGTACCACGCACGTACCGCGAGCCAATTTATTATACTCGCCACGCAATAAAATTTTGGCGACGGGTTTGATGATTGAAGCCTTTTTATATGAAGAACAAACGCGGCGCGGGATTTCCTTACGCCATTTTGAAGAAATGAATGATGTCGCGGATCACTGTACCGTTTGTCATCGCTGCTTACCGCCTTGCCCGGTGAATATTGATTTTGGCGAAGTCACCGTCAAAATGCGGAGCATTCTCAAAAATTATGGTAAGCGCAACTTCAATCTCATTAAATGGGCATCCCTACAATTTTTAAATGTCACCACGCCTTTAACGATTAAAGTCATGCGAAAAGGGATGCTGCAATGGGGTTATCTGGCACAACGCTTAGCCTATCGCGTTGCCAAACAATTACACTTGCTTAATCAACGCCCCAAGGCGACGACGGGCAAAATGGCGATTCCAGCTCAAGTGATTAATTTTGTCAAAAAACCGATGCCCAGCGATTTACCGAAACAACCGATGCGAGCCTTATTGGGTTTAGAAGATCATACCATCGTGCCCATTGTGCGCGATGCAGCAAAAGTCAATCAAGACAGCGAAGCGGTTTTTTATTTTCCCGGCTGCGGCTCAGAACGCTTATTCAGTCAAATTGGCTTAGCCACACTAGCCATGCTATATGAACTGGGCACCGAAACGGTTTTATCCCCCGGCTATCTCTGCTGTGGCTATCCACAAAATGCCAACGGAGATACTGACAAAGGCAAACAAATTTCCACTGCCAATCAAGTGCTTTTCCACCGCGTGGCTAATACATTGAATTACATGGATATTAAAACGGTCATTGTCTCCTGTGGCACTTGTATGGATCAACTGCTGCATTACCAATTTCAACAAATTTTCCCCGGCTGTCGCTTACTGGACATCCATGAATATTTGATGGAAAAAGGGCTTTCTTTGGATAATGGTGACAAATACCTCTATCACGATCCCTGCCACACGCCGATGAAAACTTATCCACCGCTGCAAGTCGCCTCTCAATTGATGGGAAAAGAAGTCTTATTATCGGATAGATGCTGTGGAGAAGCGGGGACTTTTGCGATAGCCCGCCCTGATATTGCGACTCAAGTGCGTTTTCGCAAACAAGAAGAATTACAACAAGGCGTGAATTCATGCCAACCCGCCAAAATATTGACGAGTTGCCCTGCGTGTTTGCAAGGATTATCTCGTTATCGGGATGATATTGGGGTTGAAAGTGATTATATTGTGGTAGAATTGGCTCGGAAACGCTTGGGGGAAAAGTGGCAAGGGGAATTTTTGGAGAAGGTTAATAGGGGAGGGATTGAAAGGGTTTTGCTTTAGAAAGCGCAAATGACGTATTATAACAGTGTGTGTTTGAGTAGCGGCGATGTGATGCATAAATATCGTCGCCTTATGTTGATTAGAGTTGTTGCAAATTAAGCCATGAAATAAATTTCATGGCTAAAAGCTGAAGTACCCTAAAGGGCACTCAAACCTAAAAAAATAAATTTTTTAAACTAGACTCGTCAAGGGACAAGTGAGTTGTTGCAAATTAAATTGTCATAAAATCAATTGCTAAAAGCGGCTTTTAAACAAAAACAATTGATTTAATTAAAAAAATTTGTTGAGTGCCCTTTAGGGCACTTGAGCTTTTAGCCATGAAATTTATTTCATGGCTTAGAATAACGCCAATGTACAGGATCATCTACATATCACGTTTCACCGAATTTTGAGGAATATAATCCCATTTTTTACTCGTTCCCAAAATACAGCTTTGAAACTAGCAAGCACCCGATGAATATTGAGAAATTCATGTGGTGAGAAAAATTTTGGTGCTATTAGTGGCTTTGCG
>LUTY01002827.1 GCA_001640045.1 Candidatus Thiomargarita nelsonii
GGCGTGATTAGCACAACCCTCGCTTCAGCTATCGGTAGGATGGAACAGGGCAAGTCAAAGGTATTGATTGCGCCAACGATGCACAATTCTCTTCACAATAGCATTTTGACGGCATCGTTGAAAAAGTTGAAGGCGATGGGTGTGTGCATTATCCCATAAAATTTGTGAATAGGTACTTACATTTATTTAAGAACAAGTCTTATTCTTCATCAGAAATTTCTTTTAGATTTTAGTTTGATTTTGAGTTAAATATATTGCATCATTTGAGATCGCGTCAATATAGCTAACATTTTGTCGAATTTTGAGGAAAATTATGAGTGAAATAAGGATCGAACATAAGCCTTCTCAGGCGAAATTGGATGTGATGGGGATTTACAATTGGCCTATTTGGAATAAGGAAATTTCTGAATTTCCATGGACTTATGATAGCAACGAAACTTGTTATATTTTAGAAGGAGAAGTCATTGTAACCCCAGAGGGGGGAGAGCCCGTTAAATTGGAGGAGGGAGATTTAGTCACTTTTCCTGCTGGTATGTCTTGTCGTTGGGATATCCACCAAGAGATTAAAAAGCACTATCATTTTGGCTAGTGGCTTGAAGATAAAAACTGATGCCCTAATGATATTACTGACCGTCGCGCTAAGAGGTATTTAATAAAATTATGGGCATCCACGAAATTTCTATCCAACAATTTTTGTCCCTAGACGACGCTCGATGTGAGGAGCGTATTGTTGCAGCTAAAGCCGCACTCGGCAAACATTTAGTGATTCTTGGACATCATTATCAACGTGATGAAGTTTTTAAACATGCTGATTATACAGGAGATTCTCTTAAATTATCTCGTCAAGCTGCCCAATCGGGTGCAAAATATATTATTTTTTGCGGTGTACACTTCATGGCAGAAGTCGCTGATATTTTGTCAAATTCTGAACAAATAGCGATTTTACCTGATTTAGCCGCCGGTTGTTCAATGGCGGATATGGCTAATCTTGAAAAAGTTGAACAAGCTTGGGGCGAATTATCGGCGGTGCTACCACCCGATGAACATATCACCCCCATTACTTATATTAATTCGGCGGCTGATTTGAAAGCCTTTTGTGGTCGTCACGGTGGCATTGTGTGTACATCTACCAACGCACAGCACGTTTTAGAATGGGCTTTTAGTCAACGTGAAAAGGTATTGTTTTTTCCAGATCAACATTTAGGGCGTAATACAGCCTATCGTATGGGGATTCCGTTAGAACAAATGGTATTATGGGATTTTGACAAACCCAATGGCGGTTTAACCCCCGAACAAATCAAGGCAGCCAAAATGATTTTGTGGGATGGCTTTTGTTCAGTCCATCAACAATTTATGCCTGAACATATTGATCATTTTCGTGCCAACTATCCCGATGGCAAAGTGGTTTCTCATCCAGAGTGCCCATTTGAAGTTTGTCAAAAATCCGATGAAGTGGGTTCAACGGAATATATCATTAAAACGGTTAACGCCTCTCCGCCTGGAACACGGTGGCTGGTGGGCACCGAAGTTAATTTAGTCAACCGCCTGGCGCAAGAAAGCAAGGACAAATTTGTCGATTATATGGCACCGATTGTTTGTAAGTGTTCGACCATGTATCGCATTAATCCACAACATTTATTGTGGACGCTGGAAAATTTGGTTGATGGTAAAGTGGTTAATCAAATCAAGGTAGCACCGCAAGTAGCGGCTGAGGCGCGTTTGGCTTTAGAACGGATGTTTGAGGTGTCGCCTTAGATGAGTCTCGTGCAAGGTACGCCTTGCACTCCATTACCGTTCAATCTTGATTACTCTTTAATTTAAGTGCAACGGGATTGTCAAAACCCAGCGATTTTGTCCTGAATCTCGTGTTTATCTTATTTTTGTCATGTAAAGTATATAATTGTCCAGAAAAGTTTTGTCCTAGTGCTCTGTCAAGGTTGTTTTGTAGGGTGCGTCCCACGCACCAAGCATTGGAAGGTGCGTGGGACGCACCCTACAGTACCCGTCAATTTAAGCTTGACACCGCCGTCATCGGATTTAGGCGATCATGATGTTTTTCGTTTAGGCAATCATTTGGTTGGAAAACGGGTAGCGCTTTTGGTAACGGGCGGTATT
>LUTY01002828.1 GCA_001640045.1 Candidatus Thiomargarita nelsonii
TATCTAAAGCCACTGTGTTTGAAATTACAGATGTATTAAGAACTTATGGTGAAGAACGCTATGCGCGACGTATTGCACAGGGGATAGTGGCTGCACAGGCTGATTTGAAAACGACGCGCCAGTTAGCTGATATTATTGTTGCTGCTTATCCCTCAAAACATGGGGACTTTAAACATCCCGCAACGCGCTCTTTTCAGGCATTACGCATTTTTATCAATCGTGAACTTGAACAGTTGGAGCAACTTTTGCCACAAGTCTTAGATGTCTTAGCGCCGGGAGGGCGTTTGGTCGTTATTAGCTTTCATTCTCTTGAAGATCGTATTGCCAAACGCTTTATTCGTGATTGTGTACGAGGTGATGATTTTCCGCCCAATCTGCCGGTGACATCGGATGCCTTGCATCCTCGTTTACGCGCCATTGGTAAACCAATCAAAGCGAGTGCCGCTGAAGTTGCTGAAAATCCGCGTGCCCGTAGTGCAATCATGCGGGTAGCTGAACGTTGTTAAAATGAGTATGCTTTTAAGTCAATTATTAAAAAACGATTTGGACACCAAACTTGATCGCCCTGTGACTGGTTTAGCCCTAGATAGTCGTTCTGTGCGCCCTGGTGAGGTATTTTTAGCCCTTGCAGGTACACAAGCACATGGCGAAATTTATATTGAGTCGGCTTTACAAAAAGGTGCGATTGCCGTGCTTAAAGAGGCACCCGTTGCCGGTATTGAAAAGCTGCCGGGTGACATACCTTGTATTTCTCTGCCCAATTTATCTCAGCAATTGGGAGACATTGCGGCGCGATTTTATGGCAATCCTTCACGCAATATGCACATTATTGGCGTGACTGGGACAAATGGCAAAACGTCGGTAACACACGCCATTGCTTATCTATTACAGGCTTATGCGCCTTGTGGCTTATTTGGCACTTTAGGCTATGGGATTTATGGTGCATTGCAGCCTGGACTTCATACCACTCCCGATGCTATCCATTTGCAAGCCTTATTGGCTCAGTTACGGTCACAAAATGTCTCACAAGTGGTGATGGAAGTCTCTTCTCATGCTTTGGCACAAGGGCGTGTTAATGGGATAAGCTTTGAGTCTGCTGTTTTGACAAATTTAAGCCGTGATCATTTAGATTATCACCAAACTATGACAGCTTATGGTGATGCCAAGCGGCGATTATTTGCTATGCCTCATTTAAAAAATGCTGTGATTAATCTCGATGATGCTTTTGGGCAAAGCGTTTTAGCCAATTTAACGGTTACGCCATTTACTTATAGTCTCCATAATAAGGCAGCCGATGTTTATGCAGAAATACGCGCATACAATATTGACGGCTGTAGACTAAATATTCATAGTCGTTGGGGAGAGGGAGAGTTACAAAGTCCGTGGTTTGGACAATTTAATGTGAGTAATGTTTTAGCGGCATTGACGGTTTTGCTCAGCATGGGTTTTTTATTACCACAACTGCTCAGCCAATTGGCTAACCTTCCCTCGGTGCCCGGTAGGATGGAACGATTTGGGCAGGCGCCCACCGTCATTATTGATTATGCCCATACGCCGGATGCTTTAGAAAAAACTTTGTTGGCGTTGCGTGAACATTTAAAAGGAAAAATGTGGTGTGTTTTTGGCTGTGGCGGCTCACGTGATCGGGGTAAACGTCGGCTCATGGGCGAAGTGGCACAAGCTTATGCTGATAAAGTCATCATCACTGATGATAATCCGCGCCATGAAGCCTCCCAAGCGATTATTGATGACATTTTGCAAGGTTGCCCAGAACCAGCCGCAGTGATACCAGATCGTCAACAAGCCATTGGCTACGCGCTAGAACAGGCTATGGTAGGCGATGTTGTGTTGATTGCTGGGAAAGGTCATGAGGATTATCAAGAAGTTGGCGTTCAACGTTTAGCCTTTAGCGATAGGGCGGTGGTGAGTGAATTGTTAGATCAGTAGCGTTCTAAAAATCCTATTTCACGCAATGTGCAACTTTTCGACGCAGAGCGTCGATGCAGGCATTCCCACGCAGAGCGTGGGAACGAGAAAAATGTAGGCTAAATTAACGCAAATTCTTTTTATAAGAGGGAATGTCAGCGTTTTTAGCTTTAGAAAAGTTAGCAAAATCCATAATCACAGCCGCCAATTCA
>LUTY01002829.1 GCA_001640045.1 Candidatus Thiomargarita nelsonii
TGTGGATTCTCGCGGTTGTCCTTTAGATAGGGATCAGGACAAAGTTGAGTGTTTAGGGACTTCTGCGGGTGTGAAGGTAAAACAAAATGGTTGCCCAGTGCCTCCCACCACCAGTGCTGGCAAAGTTTTCCGTGATCGTTTGAAAGATGGTACGGAAGGTCCCTCCATGGTCTGGATACCAGCGGGTTCTTTTCGGATGGGCGATATTCAAGGCGGTGGTGACTCAGATGAGAAACCGGTGCATCGCGTCTCTATTACGAAACGGTTTGCGATAGGGCGTTATGAGGTGACGTTTGCTGAATATGATAAGTTTGCCCAAGCGACGGGTAGAAAAAAGCCCTCCGATTCCGGCTGGGGGCGTGGCAATCGTCCAGTGATTAATGTGTCTTGGCATGATGCCGTGGCTTATACGGAATGGTTAAGTCAGCAAACGGGTAAAAAGTATCGCTTGCCGACTGAGGCGGAATGGGAATACGCCGCTCGGGGGGGGACAGATACTAAGTATTGGTGGGGGAATAAAATTGGCTCTAATAAAGCGAATTGTTCAAATAGTTATTGTGGAGACAATTTTAAATACACTGCACCGGTAGGTTCGTTTGCGCCTAACCAGTTTGGTTTATATGATACGGTGGGGAATGTCTGGGAGTGGTGTGCTGATTCTTGGCATGGAAGTTATAAAGGCGCACCAACTGATGGTCAAGTTTGGAGGGGAGGTAATGAAAGCATCCGAGTGCTGCGTGGCGGCTCGTGGTTCAACGTACCGAGGAGCGCCCGTACCGCCGGCCGCAGCAGGATCGACTCGGACGAGCGGTTCGACGCCTACGGGTTTCGGGTTGTGTCGTCCGTGGCGCGGACTAATTAGCCCTTTGCTCTCTAGCCCTTTTGCCCTTTGCCCTTATCGCGCGGGGGGTATGGGGGGCGGCAGCCCCCCAGATCGATTTTTTAGGGGGTAAGGTACATCTAATTGAGCCTTAGCTTTACTCACAGAGCGTAAATTGCTCATGCCGTAGTCAATCACAGTTACGGTTTTCATTATTTGTCCACTTAGTCCAAAATAAATTTTGGACTCCTAAATCAAGCTGTTTATGAAAATTTTTTGATCAGATACTTTATTTTAATATGCATCCAAAAATCGCTAATAGATGAACGCAGTTTTTTCAAATTCAACCAACTGTTTTGAACAATCTTATCACGACTTGGTGCCATATTATCACGACTTGGTGCCTCTTCACTCTGAACGTCTACCTTTGGTGCTTGCTGATAACGCTGGACTTCTTCAATAATCCAAGCTCGCACTTTATTTCTAAACACAGGACCATCTACACCAAGCATAAAACGATAAGTGGCTGAAAATGGCAAAAAGGGTATGGAAAGCAGTACCGCTCCTGCGATAATTAAAAGGGCTATGAAAAAAGTAGCCGCAATGTCAGGTTGATTGGGGGAGAGCGGACCAAATATACTTAAAAAGCTGCTTTCTTTCCAGATCATCTGAAATATCGGATACCAATCTGGAATATGGTAAGCTAAAACGGCACCTCCCAGTGCAATCCCCACCAGAAAAAAATCAGCCAAAAATCGAATAGAATACCATACCAAATAAATACTCAAAAAAACTAATATAGCAACAATAATTTCCACAATTCATTCCTTTTTAAGTCTGTTCAAATGAAATTTTTTTATATTGTCTCGTTATCACGCGCTTGTGTCAATGAAAATCCTATTTCTTCAAGGAGTCCAAGATTTATCTTGGACGGTCGCATTCTGGTTGACATAGTATTGCAAGCTCGGTTATATTGTGAAAAATTGAGGAGATAATTTAATTTATAGGCTCGGTATATGAGGAGTTACAGCAAAGCGTCACCAAGACTTAGTACAACGGATTCGGGGAATAAACGGATTGTTTAATACTCCTTTCATAGCATAAATTTTTAAAACTGGCACTGCCACAATCCGTTTATTCCCCAAATCCGTTGTACTAGAGAATGGTCGGAATATTTCCGCTCTCCTAAACAAGGACAAATCCTACTAGGACGCGGAGCGTCCTGGCAGGCATGATCTCCGCTCTGCTCCGTTACTTCGTTTCCCACGCAGAGCGTGGGAACGAGAAAACGAGAAACCTACTA
>LUTY01002841.1 GCA_001640045.1 Candidatus Thiomargarita nelsonii
ACGAGAGCGATAAAACTGTTCCCATCGGCGGGTTTTTGGATTGACAATGTCTTGAATCCAGCCCATATTATTTATCTCCCAACCAAGGGTATGCGTACCCCGGTCAATCGTTTTCTCCAGAGGAAATGTGTGAGGAGGTATAGGAAAAGAAATCCTCCAATGCTTATCATAATGATTGTAAAGTCCATCGACGGTTTTTCTGCGAGGCTAAGCGTTTTGGCAAAATAAGCCGTTAGGTGAGCTGCTTCTTCCTTTTGGACGGGTTTTTTAGAAAACACACCTTTCATTGTGGGATAGGGCAGACTGACTAAGATAGATTTTAGCGCTCTATCCCCTCCAAACTTATCGTAAGCCTTTGTTAAATCTGGACCTAATGAGCCGCCGCCTAAACCACTGACATCGCTTGTCGTATGACAGGAAATACAAGCAGGGCCGCCATTGGCAAAGCTTTGTTCCCCAATAAATAAGGCTCTACCAATCTCAGGATCACCAGCGGGTGCTGCTGGTGGTTGAGACACAACTTGCTTGGGCTGTTCAACCTCTTTTGGTTTATCGCCACTTTCAGCTGCTAGATAGGCCAGAATGTTTTTGGCTTCGGTTTCAGAAATACCCAAATTTGGCATGCGAACATTATTATATTTCTCTAGATGTTTGGTCACAATCGGACCGCCCTCATCCAACACTTTATTGGGTTCTTGTATCCAACGTACCAACCAACTGGTTTCTCGCAGAGACGTGATGCCTTTTAAATCGGGACCCACTTCCCCAGGTCCGGTACCAACCTTCCCATTGCCCCCAATCGAATGGCAAATCGCACATTTCTGCTCAAAAGCTTGTTTACCCTGTGTGCTGTTGGCAGTTGATGCCACTACTGGGGGTGTGGGTTCTACCACTGGCTGCGTCGTTGGTTCAGGCACTGTCGGTCCACTTTCAATATAGGCCAAAATGTCTTTAGCCTCGGTTTCAGAAATACCCAAATTTGGCATGGCAGCAGCGTTCTTGAGTTGTTGCGTAGCAATCTGATCGCCCTCTGCCAACATTTTGTCAGGCTCTTGTATCCAACGTATCAACCAACTGCGATCTCGCCTAGATATAACCCCTTTTAAATCGGGGCCAACCAAAGGTCCGCCTCCAATTGTATGGCATCCAGCGCATTTCTCATAACTCGTTTTACCCGCTTCAATAGACTGGGCTGACAACGATAGAGGTAAAATCATTAATGAGCCAAGGAGCAAAAAAACAAGCTCCTTTAGTTTAGATCGAAAATATAAATGACTTGTCAAATGCATTATTGGTATTATCTCCATTGCTTAGGCCGAAAAATTCTGATCTTAACTTAAATTAAGACTTGATGTTCTCGGTTTCTACCCTATTTTTTTTGTGATATTTTTTTAAATAAATAATACTGAAAAAATATCTACTACTCCAAATTTCTGATTTATAGTTTGCTCAAAGCAGCCATTAGCAATAAACTAAAAACACATATCTAGTATGAAAAAAGATATGACATAAATAAAAACAGAACGTATCCTATCAAATTTAGGTCAATGTTAAAAATTTTTTTTCATATTTAATACAAAATGAATAAAATATAGGTTAATAACCATTAGAACTATAATACTTTTTAAATTCAGGTGTTTTATATAATTAGTTAATTTATTTAAATTAATATTTTTCATAATATTATTTTATTAAATAATAATAAACATGATATTATTATCACAAAAATATAATTGTTGACAATTATTGTATTATATAGTTAAAATATTAAAAATTAATTAATAATCATAATTATAGGGTTTTAGTGTGTCTATATTGTTATAAAGGAAACTTGTATTGCAGTGCATCATCCACCCTACACTACTTACGTAAAATTCCTGTTACTCGATGCTCTCACTTTTTTTTTACATTGTTTTTGTAGGTTAATTGCGCTTTCCTCTTCAAGAGTTTAGGAGTCCAAGATTTATCTTGGACGTTTCTTCCTTCCAAGATAAATCTTGGACTCCTGTGTCGCGGCTTAAGTTGGTAGCCGAGAAAAGGAAGCGAGGGCAAAAAAAATTATCGTAACCTGTTAAGTAAGCGGAAATATTGACATGAATAGTGAAAATGAAGAAGAAACAAAGCCTGAAAACACCGCCATAGATGAAAACGCCTCTGAGGAAATGGCCACAGAGGAAATCACACTAAGCAATGCGGAACTTATCTCGATCAAAGATACACTCCCAGATGTATTGCATATTTTACCCATCGCTAATCGTCCATTTTTTCCTCATCAGATCATCCCATTGATTGTAGAGGTTGATCCTTGGGCAGAAACGATTAAGACGATTACTGATTCATCCCACCAAGTGTTGGGATTGTTGCTTGTCCAAAAAGATAATGTCAATGAGGCGCAAACCGAAGATTTTTGCCAAAGGGGCACTGTTTGTAGGCTACATCGCGTTGTTCAGGCTGAAGATAAGTTACAAATTGTTGTAGAGGGGCTGGAACGGTTTAGTATTGAAGAATGGGTGTCTGAAGAACGTCCTTTTGTTGTCAAACCTCAATATCATCATGAAACCCGCTATAAAGAAGTCGAGGATATCAAACCTTACGTTTTGGCGGTTATCAATACTATTAAAGAATTACTGCCGCTTAATCCGCTTTATAATGAAGAACTGAAAATTTTTCTTCAGCGTTTCAGTCCTGAGGATCCCTCGCCCTTGGCTGATTTCGCAGCCAGTTTGACAACCGCCAGCAAAACTGAATTACAGGAAGTGCTGGAAAATCTCAACATCCTCAAACGCTTGGAAAAAGTTTTAGTCTTGCTGAATAAGGAGTTGCACCAGGCGAAAGCGCAAATGGAAATCCGCCGCCAAGTTGAAGACAAAATGGACAAACAGCAGCGGGAATTTTTCTTGCGCGAACAACTCAAAGCCATTCAGAAAGAATTGGGGATAGAAAAAGATGATCGCACCAGTGAAATAGAGACCTTCCGTGAACGTCTGAAGACATTGACTGTTCCAGAACAGGCGCAAAAGCGCATTGATGAGGAAATGGACAAAATGTCGATGTTGGAAGTCGGTTCACCTGAATACGCGATTACTCGTAACTATTTGGATTGGCTCTCTTTAATGCCTTGGGGGAAATTTTCTGAAGATAAGCTGGATCTAAAGGATGCACGGGCAGTGTTGGAGCGTGATCATGAGGGCTTAAAGGATGTCAAAGATCGCATCATGGAATTTTTAGCTGTCGGCAAGTTGAAAGGCAGCATTAGTGGCACAATTTTGTTATTAGTGGGACCACCTGGCGTGGGTAAAACTTCTATTGGTCGTTCCGTTGCAACGGCGGTTGGACGGGCATTTTTTCGTTTTTCAGTCGGAGGCATCCATGATGAGGCAGAAATTAAAGGTCATCGCCGTACCTATATCGGTGCCATGCCCGGTAAATTTCTCCAAGCGATGAAGGATGTTGAATATGCCAATCCGGTCATCATGTTGGATGAAATTGATAAAATAGGGAACTCTTATCGTGGCGATCCCGCTTCCGCCCTATTGGAGGTGCTTGATCCTGAGCAAAATGTTGATTTTCTCGATCATTATTTGGATGTGCGCTTTGATCTGTCCAAGGTATTGTTTATTTGTACCGCTAATCAAACGGATAGCATACCGCCAGCCTTGCTGGATCGCATGGAAATGATTAAGCTGTCGGGTTATATCGCCAGTGAAAAATTGCAAATTGCTAAAAAGCATTTGCTCAAACGCCAAATAGAGAAATCCGGTTTGAAGCCAGATCAATTAAGTCTCCCTGATGAAACGCTGTCTGGCATCATTGATGATTATGCCCGGGAAGCTGGGGTGCGTAATTTAGAGAAACGTATAGGAGCGATTGCCCGCAAAGTGGCCCTTAAATTGTTAGAAGGTGCAACGCTGCCCATTGAAGTGACCGCAGATAAGTTGTCAGATTATTTGGGTAAACCTTTATTTGAAACTGAAAAAGCGATTAAAGGTCTTGGTGTCGTCACGGGCTTAGCGTGGACACCCATGGGCGGTGCCACTTTAAGCATTGAATCCTCTTGTAGTCATCACTACACACGCGGCTTTAAATTCACCGGACAGTTGGGTGATGTGATGAAAGAATCGGCGGAAATTGCCTATAGCTACATCGTGTCACAATCTGAGTTGTTTGATGTGGATAAAAATTTTTTTGAAAAAGCCTTTATCCATCTACACGTTCCAGCCGGTGCCACGCCGAAAGATGGGCCGAGTGCTGGGATTACGATGGCAAGTTCTTTGTTATCTTTAGCAAAAGGGCAGGCGCTTGATAAAGAGATTGCTATGACGGGTGAGTTGACATTGACAGGGCAAGTGTTACCTGTGGGGGGAATTCGTGAAAAAGTGATTGCGGCAAGGCGGATTAAGGTTTATGATTTAATCATGCCGGAGGCTAATAAACGCGATTTTGATGAATTGCCGGATAATGTGCGGGAAGGCGTGAATGTGCAGTTTGTGAAAGAATATTCGGATGTTGCAAAAATTTTGTGGTAACAAACCGGAGCAGGTTAGGGTAATAACGACCTGCGAGGTATTGGTCTCCTCGCAGGTCTGATTTAATGGCATTGACGAATTAAAGGAGCTATTATGTACAAACACAATTATCACTCTCTATGGCTAGTCCTAGTGATTTTATTTATAGGACAGCCCAGTTGTGCTGAATTACCCGTGGGAGGGCAAATTTTACCGAGTCTGGCACCTATGTTAGAGAAAGTCATGCCAGCCGTGGTGAATATCTCATCAACTACCCGCACTCGCGCATTTAACAATCCACTGTTGAATGATCCGTTTTTTCGTCATTTTTTTGATATTCCCAAAG
>LUTY01002831.1 GCA_001640045.1 Candidatus Thiomargarita nelsonii
AAAGCGTGGTCATAAAGAAACATGGGTTGAACACGTTTTTGGTCCTGATATGCAAAACGCTTCGGAGCATGCTGGTGCTCTCGCTATCACCGATGCGCGTTTATTGCTCTTGCCAGTGCGCTCATTGACAGGGCATTTTAAATGGGTCACTTGTCCAGCCGTGTTGCAACGTTGGCAAGCGGATTGTCGTCGTTTAGGTTTGCCTGATGGTAATGATTTTTCTGTGACTAACCTCATTGAGAATAATAAGGCATTGGTGTCTCAGACGCTCAATGAACAGGATATCTTTTTGGAAGAATTTCGTTTTAAAACGCAGCCTCGTCCGGAAATTGATAAGGTGATTAGAAGTGTCGCTAAACTCATGGGTAGAGAGGGCAATGAGATTGATAAAGCTTTGAAGAGTCAATTGACGGTGGTGAATGATAATATGTTTGCTCATTTGGCGAGGTATGCTACGCCTGTGAACGCTCATATTGCCATTGAGAATGAGACGAAAACGGTTAAACCCGGGGCACTTTGGTATGAGGAAACTTTGCCAGCCGATACTTTGTTGTACACGGGTTTGGTGGCGCAGAATTCTCGTAAAGATGGGAATAAAAAGGCCGATGATGTCTTAAAACATGTTGTTGATGAGCTATTTTCGGATGAGCATCCTTATCTGCAATTGGGCGGGAATGAAACGGTTGGGATGGGTTGGTGTTGTGTGAAAGTTTTGCATCGGGGGAATTAAGAATGCCACAAAATCATAGCCAGTTAAAAGCAAAAACGGTTGTTAAAAAGAAAGAAAAAACGGTTGTTAAGAAGAAAGAAGCCAACAGGGTTGCTGAGACTCAAGAAGAAGAAACGATGCAAACCATGCAACAACAACGTGCTAAGTTTGCTTTAGAGGGTGTGAAGAGGGCGGCTGAGAGGTTGAATAGGGATGCACAAGGAGAATATTGTAGCCATGTGGCTGGTTTGCCGTTTATGATTCATGCTAATGGCTTGGGACAAGCTGCCGCTTTTTATTCTAGTAAAGCAATAGGCAGTGGAACAAACGATTATCGTTTGATCTATGAGCTGCTTTCTGATTGGCTTAAAGCACCTGGTCAACCTTTTGAGGGGAGGGATTTGTTAGAGGGGATTACTCAATGCGATATGTCCAGTTACCTCGCGGCGCAAGCTGAGGCGATGGTTTTTATGAATTGGGTGAGAAAATTTGCGATTGCTTTTATGCAAGGAGATAATTGATGGCAATTCCACTTTATCAAGAACATGAAGCACCTAATGCGCCGCCTCATGGTGCTCATTTCGGTTTGTGGTACACTCGTTTTTTTAATCGTTATACTGATAATTGGACTTTAGATGATAGTGCTAAACAGGGGTGGGTGAAGACGGTTGCCAATCAGTTGTGTGGGAATGAAGCCGCTATTAAGCAGCACAGTTTGCGTTTATTGAAGTTGGTGAAGGCGTTAAAAGGGGATTTTGTCATTTGTGAAAGCAATTGGCATTTTGTGACGGGTTTAGGTTTGCCGCATCCTGTAGAAAATGGGTTTACTTGGCATCAGACGTTGGGTGTGCCCTTTTTGGCGGGGAGTGCGATTAAGGGGGTGCTCCGGGCTTGGGTGGAATGTTGGGATGAGGCTGATAGGGAGCAACGTTTAAAAGCTTGGTTTGGTGATCAGGATGAGACGGGAAAGTTGGTTTTTTTTGATGCGATACCTATTGCGCCAGTGCGATTGATGCTGGATATTATGACGCCGCATTGTGGTAAATGGTATGAAAAAGGCCAAGATATTAATGGTTATGATATGAATGCGGTTTTGGGTCATCCAGAGCGTTTGCCGGCGGATTGGCATGATCCGGTGCCGGTGCCCTTTTTAGTGGCAAAGCAGGCTAAATTTTTAGTCGCGGTGGCGGCGCGGAATGCTAAATGGGATGGTTCCGATAGCTTTGGAGTCATTGGTTGCAGCATTACAGTGGCTCGGTGTGGGGGCTAAAACGGGGGCTGGGTATGGGCATTTGGTGAGGGATGAAAAGGCAGAGCAGTCTTTGCGAGAGGATTTGAGTAAAAAGCCAAAAGCCTCCGTTCCGCCTTCTCCGTCTTTACCTGGTTTTATGGCGGATGTGACTGAGAAATTTCCCGGTCAG
>LUTY01002832.1 GCA_001640045.1 Candidatus Thiomargarita nelsonii
ATTTTAAATGTCCGCTGACTTTAAATTTCAATTGCCATTGAAACAGCGAATCTGAGGCGGAAGGAATACCTTCAACCAGTTGAATATGGTCAATCAAGTGCGTGATAGAAAAATGTTCAGAATGATAGGGAGATTCTTTCGCACGCTGATTGCAATCCATAATGATCTTATCACTTAGGATGATGCCCAACGTTAAAGATGTCCATTTTTCAAGGGCAGCCCGCTCGCTATCATAAATCTCCACCCGCATTTCTTGTTGAAATTCTTGGATTGTCGCCGGGGATGCGGGTGAATCTGTGCCAGCAAAAAGTGTTTTTACGCCGGTTTTTATTGATGCTTTGCGTTATGGTAAGGGTGATCTGAATAAGGATGGCTATGTGACGGGGGTAGAACTGGGATTCTATCTACAAAGTACGGTGCCGCAACATGCTCGGCAAACGCCGCAGTTTGGAAAAATCAGTGATTATAAGTTAGCACGAGGCGATTTTGTGTTTGCGGTAGGAGATGAGGATAGCCAAGTGTCGCCACCCGCACCTGTATCACCTACGCCGGTTTTAAAATCTGATGGTGATGGTGATGGTGTGGCTGATAATCTGGATAAATGTCCTGATAATACGTCGGTAGAAATTGCTAAAGGTGTTTATAAATCGGGTTCATCGAGAGGTTGCCCGATAGAGAGCGATAGTGATAAAGTGCCAGATTTTCGTGATCATTGTCCACATAATCGCTCTGAAGAATTGGCGCAAGGTGTTGATGATCGCGGGTGTCCTTTAGATTCGGATGGAGACGGAGTGGCTGATTATCGTGATAAGTGTTCAGGTAATCAGTCGAAAGAAATTTCAGCGGGTGTTGATTCACAAGGTTGTCCGTTAGATACGGATGGTGATAGTGTCGCTGATTATCGTGATAGTTGTTCACAGAATACGTCAAAAGAACTTTCTAAAGGCGTTGATTCCCGGGGGTGTCCATTAGATACGGATCGGGACGGAGTGGCTGATTATCGTGATAGTTGCCTACGCAATAAGTCAAAAGAAATTGCTCAAGGTGTTGATCAACGGGGTTGTCCGATAGATAAGGATCAGGATAAGGTAGCCGATTATCGGGATTCGTGTTTAGGGACTTCTGCTGGTGTCAAGGTTAAAGAAAATGGTTGTCCGGTGCCCAAAACCATTGTATCAAGGCCTTCTTCGTATCGCTACTCCGACAATGGTGATGGCACTGTTACAGATAATCGTTCGGGGCTGATCTGGTTGAAAAATGCGAATTGTTTTGGCAAGCAAAAGTTGAAGATTGCTATGCAAAGTGCGGCCAATCTAGCGGATGGTCAATGTGGACTTCGTGATGGTTCTCGGAGAGGGGATTGGCGGTTGCCTACTCTCCATCGCTCTCTCTATATCCGCAAACAAAACAAGAAGGCCATTTCTGTTCACGCTATGATCACATCTACCGAGGACTTCGATATGTCCGTTTTGCTGAATCCTACCCAAATCTCCAGTCTTAAACCAACTCATCATATTCAGACGATTGTTGTTCCCATTTTCGTCCACATATCCGTCAAAACCGTATTCGTGTTTGCAACAGAGTTCAGCAACGTCAGCATTCACATCATCATCAGGCTCAAAACCTTTATCCTTGAAACGTATCTGCACACCCGGCATCGGTTTTCCAACCGTGATAGCCCGCCTATTGATAGGGTCATCTGGCTCAGAGGCCGCTATTGCGCCCATCTCCGTGCTCCCATAGAGATTCACCAGAGGGCCAAAAAAGGACTCAAATTTGCGAATTGGCGAAGGTATTGTTCACCCTAAGGTATATTTTCCTAGACACTCCGCCATATTATTAATTTTACTCTGACCCCAATTATTTTGACCCCAATTATTTTCGGATAAATTCAAGCCCGGCGCCGGCTGTCTTTGGGCATGGCATCCCATTCTTGTTTTATCTTCTTAGAAACTGACCATTCAAATTGTGGAGAGTCATAGGAACAGAAACGACATACCTCTGATGGTTGATCTAGAAATTTAAGAACCTTTCTAGCTTAGGTGTCAATCAAAAGTACACCTCTAGTAGTACAACGAATTTTGAAATAAACGAATTAAAAACTCATTGAATTCGGACTCAATTGTTGTTTTTAATTC
>LUTY01002833.1 GCA_001640045.1 Candidatus Thiomargarita nelsonii
AAGCAGGCGTACCTCAATGCCGCCCATAAACATCATCAAAACGAACAATATCATCTTCACCCAAATAACTACCCGATTGCACTTCAATCAGTTCTAAAGACAATTTACCCGGATTTTCCAGACGGTGTTTAATGCCTAAAGGTATATAAGTCGATTGATTTTCAGTGAGGATCACATTTTTATCGTCTTGCGTAATTCGCGCTGTGCCTTTAACCACTATCCAATGTTCAGAACGATGATAGTGCATTTGTAATGATAAACTCGCCCCCGGATTCACCGTAATACGCTTGACTTGAAAACGATCTTCAGCATCAATACATTCATAACTACCCCAAGGACGGAAAACTTTACAATGTAATTCCGCTTCTGTGCGTTCTGAGGCTTTTAAGCGAGAAACGATTTGTTTGACATCCTGAACATGATCCTTATGTGCCACTAGCACAGCATCGGCAGTTTCTACAATCATCAAATCTTCCACCCCTATCGCTGTCAGCAAGCGATGTTCAGCACGCAAGTAGCTATTGCGTACATTTTCAGTCAGTATATCGCCCTGAATGACATTGCCTTCGCTATCTTGTTCACTGACTTCCCATAAAGATGACCAGGCACCCACATCATTCCAGCCAGCATCTAGGGGAATCACAACCCCTGCTTTGGTATGTTCCATCACCGCATAGTCGATGGAATCGCTAGGACAGGTTTTAAATGTAGCTGTTTCTAATCGCAGAAAATCTTTATCTTGAGCCGCATTATCAATCGCTTGGCGACAAGCTCGCAACATTTCAGGCGCAAAGGCTTCCAATTCTTTTAAATATTGTGAAGCTTTAAATAAAAACATGCCGCTATTCCAATAATATTCGCCTGAATCTACATAGTGCTGGGCGGTGTCAATGTCAGGTTTTTCGACAAAACGTTTAATGGATAAGGCAATGCTGTCCTCTATAAAATCCGTGGCATTGATATAACCATATCCCGTTTCTGGGCGATTAGGCACGATGCCAAATGTGACCAAATAATTGGCCTGCGCTAAGGGCACTCCGGCACTAATGGTTTCGCGGAATGCGGCGGCATTGGCAATCAGATGATCAGCAGGCAGTACTAATAATAGTGCCTCAGGCTCATCAGCGATAGCGGTCAACGCTGCCACAGCGGCAGCCGGTGCCGTATTACGCCCTACCGGTTCAAGAATAATATGGGCGGGAGAAATGTCAATATTGCGTAATTGTTCCGCCACTAAAAATCGGTGACTTTCATTACAAACCATTAGTGGTGGCGACAAATCGGCAAGTCCTTCTAATCGTGTCACTGTATTTTGTAATAAAGTACGATTGCCAACTAAGGCTAATAGTTGTTTGGGATAAGATTCGCGGGATAATGGCCATAAGCGGCTCCCTACGCCGCCAGAGAGTATCACGGGAGTTAACATAATTGTTCCTGTTGTTATCAAAACTAAGGTACTGGCCATAAAAATTGGCCATTTTCTAAAAAATGAATAATCTGCTGCACACTATGCGCCGCTTTCCTTTCCAGTGCCTCAACGGCATTAAAAGCATTGTGTGGTGTCAATATAACATTTGAGCGTTTTGCTAATGCCAGCGTTTCCGTATTCACCTTGCCGATTTTACCCTGCCGCAATAAAATCGCAAGCTCACTCTCCTTTTCATAAACATCTAACGCCACGCCTCCAAGAATATTCTCATCAATCAAACGAAGTAAATCAGCCGTCGGTGATAATTCACATCGCGCAATATTGACAAATATTAGGCCCGATTTAGCCCCTTTCAATAATTGATAATTGAAATAACCGACATTATTAGGCGTTAAATTCATCGTACAAACCACAATATCTGCCTGTGCCAATCCGGCTTCGATAGAAAGATATGTAACATCTGAATGTTTTTTGTCAATATCGACACCCAAAACATTCATCCCCAATCCTTTGCCAATTTGCACCACTTCATATCCAATATTTCCAACGCCGACAACCAATAAGGTTTTATGTTGACATTCCCTACCGGTAAGACCATTCCTATTAAAGTCAATAAATTGATGTAATTGCTGTGGCAATTTTCTTAATAAGGACATCCATAATAGCATGGTTTGTTCGGCAACTGCGCGGTTGCAATATAAGGGCAGAT
>LUTY01002834.1 GCA_001640045.1 Candidatus Thiomargarita nelsonii
ACTTCCATTTCCAATTCAGTTGTAAAACCGACCGAGTATAGTTCTAATCAGAATGTCACAATCGACGAAAGTGACAGCGTTAAGCCTGATCGTTCTCTATCGGATGATGTCAGACAGAAGTATATGTCGGAATTAAAGAGTGATAAGGAATCCTGGATATTTTGGGTTGTTTGGCCAGTTGCTTTTGTATCATTCGTTATTAGTGAGGCGGAATTAGGAACAGGCTGGTGGAATTGGGTAGTCGCCATATTCGTGTTTTTTATTGTTTTTGGTTTGTTGCTAGCGTTTGTAGACGCTGAGCGTAAACTTCAAAACCACAGCGATGAAATGCTTGAATTACTTTACAACGATATGGAGAGAAAAAAGAGTTTCAAGAATATCGCCATAAGTGTAGTAATAGGGATATTATTATTTCTAATATTCTTCTCAGGGGAAGATAATATCTGGAACCGCATAACAACAGACGCGAAATGTTCCGTAGTTTCGGCGAATGTTACTGACGATAGTTTCCTTATTTCAGGTGAACCAAATTATGGTTTTTCTGTTTCTACAATTTTAAAAAACTCTGGGAAAGACGGCAATGTGTTTGTGCATGTCAGCCTATCATCATCTGAAGGTGATTTGAAACGAAAACAAACGGTTTTCATGAAGGCTGGGGAGACGCGGAGCTTGAAGTACCAATTTGTGGAACCGACAGTCAACGCAACAAATGTGAGATATTCTGTCACTTGCACACCTAGCAGTGATAAAAACGACAATAGCGAATAAATACCACTTGTAAATTGATAAAGGAAAAAGACATAATGTTTTGTAAACAATGCGGAGAAGAAATACAACATGAGAATGCGAAGTTCTGTAGAAATTGCGGTACTCCCACTTCAAAATCGGTTGTGAAACCGACTGAGTACAGTTCAAAAGCTGAAGCACCACGACAAGTGGATAATCGGACTTGGTGGAATCAAATGGATAGAAAGTGGCAACCGATTTTCAGAAATGCGACTGATATTCATACTGAACCTACTGATAGCGATTTGGTGAAAATGGTTCAGTTGCAGGAATTGGATTGTTCTGATGAAGGAATAAGCGATTTAGAACCGCTGCGCCCGTTGACTAATTTGCATAAATTGTATTGCTTTTCTAATAAAATCACAGATTTAGAACCGCTGCGCCCGTTGACTAATTTGCAGCAATTGGGGTGCCGTTCTAATCAAATAAGCAATTTAGAACCGCTGCGCCCGTTGACTAATTTGCAGCAATTGGGGTGCCGTTCTAATCAAATAAGCAATTTAGAACCGTTGCGCCAGTTGAGTAGTTTACAGGAATTGTATTGCTCTTCTAATAAAATCACAGATTTAGAACTGCTGCGTCCATTGACTAGTTTGCAGAAATTGGATTGCTCTTCTAATAAAATAAGCGATTTAGAACCACTGCGCCCGTTGACTAATTTGCAGCAATTGTATTGCTATTCTAATAAAATAAGCGATTTAGAACCGCTGTGGTATTTGAGTAGTTTGCAGCGATTGTATTGCTCTTCTAATAAAATTAGCGATTTAGAACCGCTGCGCGATTTGACTAATTTGCAAATATTAAATTGCAAGGAGAATGAAATAGGTTGGTGGTACTTGCTCAAATTTAAAATGGCAATGCCTAACTGTAGGGTTAATAAATGGGATGATTGTCTGATTCAGCCATAGGACTTTTTTTGTCTGAATCATAATTTTCATAATTATAGGATTTACAGGATTAAAATATTTTATTCTTAAAATTATTAAATGCTGTAAGTCCTGATTATGACAATAATATAACTACACGCCCCGATAAGCCCAGGCCAGGGATTATTTATAATAAAGGATTAGATCGTGGTAGTGTCTAGCTTTTATCCTTTCTTATAAGCAAACCTTGTAGTTATTGATTGATCCTAAAATCATGTGAATCCTGAATCATACGCGACGCTCTAGCGTTGCCAAGATCAAAAAATTTGTATTTTTTTAAAATTATGGCAAAAGACATTATTCACGATGCTGTCAAAAACGCTCTGATTAAGGATGATTGGATAATTACTCATGATCCTTTTAGAGTAGAATATGAGGAACTTGAAATATTCGCAGATTTAGCGGTAGAAAAACCTCATACGATG
>LUTY01002835.1 GCA_001640045.1 Candidatus Thiomargarita nelsonii
TCTGGTTGCGGCGTTTTATCTGCAAATTGCCCAGTTAAGGCGTTGTAATGAAAAGCGACACGGTGGCTTAATGCCCCTTTAACGGCACTGGCTGGTATAACAATATAACGTTCATTAGTCACAGAGCCTTTGTTATCCTTCCATTTTATTTTATGTTCGCTAATCGGCAATAAATCAGCTTCTTCCGTGCCAAAGGGCTCAGCGCCTTGTCCAAAACGATAGCCATCGCGTGGTTTAATGCGTATCTTGGCTTGTGGAAATTCATCCGTTTTCAGTAAAGTTCGCTCCGTGAATTCATTGGTGTCTGCCAATTGATTGGAGAACTTTTCGGTGTAATCGGCAAAGTCTTTAGGCTCTTTTAAATTAAATTGACGTGTGCGTAATTTGATCACACGTAATGCGCCTAATCCCCGCCGTGTCGCGCCACCTAAACGAAAATCTGGGCGTTTGAGCAAGTTAAGTAGTTTGTCCCACCGTTCATCTTTTGGGTTGTCACTCCATAATGAGAGTTCTATGCTGAATCGATGTCCAGCGCGTAAACTGGTGCGATCAAATTTTCCTTGATCTTTGGCAACACCACGATGAGTGAGTCGGACATGATCACGTACTATTGGGGTTAATTGTAAGGCATCGGCTAATAATAGGTCATTTTTCAGGCGAGCACTATTATGTTCCAAGCCTTCGATGGGTTGATTGTTGCTATTATGGATACAGCCCCAAGAGACATGAACTTGTGAGGGTTGTTCGCTGTCTTTGTTGGCGTGTCCAAATAAGCTATCTGTGAATTCTTCTCCGTAGTTGTGTTGGTACAGATGTCGTAGTACACCGGCAAAGCTGGAACCCGGTATGGTGGGTAGTCCGTTAGCATCGCGTACTAGCATGGTGTCAAATATGCCCTCTCCTCGCCCGGCTCCGATAGATAAGGGGGTGCGCGTTTCTAGGACGAGACGGGCTATGTATAATATGGGGTAGTCGGCAAGCATTTTTTTTTTTCCTCAAAATTTAGGGCAACCACAAGGGATTGCCCCTACAATATCAATTGTTCTTGTAGGGGCAATCCCTTGTGGTTGCCCCGTTTATGCTTATGGCAGCCAATAACTACCACCGGCAGATTTATCGACAATTTCGTCAGATGGTATGCGCCCCGCTGCAATGATACTTTCCCACACATTGACTTCCGAGGTAATTAGCCCTAATTTTTCCATACCTTTTAGCAACGCTTTGGTTGAAAGCAGATGTACATTCTCCCGCAATACCACGTTCATTCTTGTTAAATCAGAATCTTCAAACAGTAGTAAAACAGGTTCTGAGGAGTCAACAAATTCGTGGACTTGGTTGGTCAAAAAATCTGTTATTGCGGCATCTCCAAGCTGACGTTGACGCGCTGAAGGATTTACATCACGTTCCATGCGGGCAAGGCTACCTACTTGTGTTTCAATAATTTTTACCCTATCCCGATAAGATTCCACAAATTGCTTGATAATTTGGGCATCTTCAAAGGACGGCTCTCGTGTCACTTCAAAATATACCTGATCAATAATGTAGATCGGTAAGTCAAGCTTGAGTAAAATATCAAGGCTTTTGGCCTTACCAAGGCTAATGAGCGGGCCAGCATCTGGAATGATAAGTACAACACGTTTCATCGCTCCTCCTTCATTAGACGCACAAAGCTATCAACCATCGGTTCAAGCTCCTCTGATGGTAGAGTTGGCAATGAAAGTTTTTGTTGTCCTAATCGGTCAAGCAATGTTGAGTAATCAATATCAAGTGCTTTCATGGCTTGAAAGCGATTCATTTCACCCTTTGAAAATCGAACCAGCGGCTCAATATTCTCCGATTGTTTAACTCCTGTCAGTTGTGCTAAATATGTCCGAGTTATTTGAGTAATAGTTGTACCGCGTTGTTCTGCATAAACTTGGGCTGCATGGAAAAGGGAATCCTCAATACTGAGTGTTAAATTTTGCATAATATTTTCCCCTTTATTATTCAGTACTTTAAAAAAAATTGAAAATATCTACTATAGCATTATCTGTGGTTTTTATTATAAATTATAAATAGGAGTGATTTCAAGATCGTGAATCGTAGAGCAGCAATTATTCTCGTTGCCACGAACTCGACGCGGAGCGTCGGGGCAGG
>LUTY01002836.1 GCA_001640045.1 Candidatus Thiomargarita nelsonii
TAATTAAAAACAACAATTGATCCCTAATGTTTAGTCTCGATTGATAGCGAGTTTTAATTCGTTTATTTCTCAATTAGTTGTACTAAATAAGTTGTACTAAATAGCGACAGTACGAATTAAAAACAAATGTTAGATATCCTACTTAATATTACTCAAGGCATTGACACAGCTATCAACACTTACAAAAATATCAGTGGCGTTTTCAAAGGTGATCCCAAAAAGCAATGCCTTGAACAAATTTCTGATCATCTGGGCGGTATCCGAGATCAAATGGAACGCTTATCAGATCACATCATCTATGCACCCAAGTTGCAAATAGTACAAGATATTAATCAAAGCCGTCAACGCTATGTGGATAATTTGCGTGAAGTGAGAGAATGTTTAGAGCCAGTGCAGCAAGCATTAGGGGGAGAAATACTCTCCTCGGCTATGATTTTAACACCGGCGCCTATGCAAAAGGCAATGGCAATCAATCCTTGGGAAATGTTAACGGATATTCGCCCCGTCAATTTAGCCGTTTTTCCCACTGATGCCAATCGAGTACCTGTGTTGTTTAATCATAATGGAGTGCAATACTTGGGCTGGCAATGGCGTGAGACTTTGCCCGTTTCATTTGAATATACCCCGATGGTCGCGCCACAAAATAAGCAAGTGTTTGAATTTGAACAAGTCCGCCTCAATGCACGGGGAGAAATCACTCAACGCAGTCGCGGCAGTGCCACTCAACAGACTGAATGGATCAACGGAGTGGCATTAGAAATGGTCACTATTCCCGGCGGCACATACCTGATGGGTACTGAGGATGGTCAATCTGAGACACCTCAACACCGAGTCACGATAGCCCCCTTTGAGATGAGCAAATATCCGATTACTCAAAAACAATGGCAAGCCGTGATGGGCTCAAATCCATCTTATTTTAAAGGAGAAAATCGCCCGGTAGAGAGTATCACCTGGCACGAGGCAGTCGAATACTGTGCGATACTTTCCGAAAACACGGGCAAAATTTATCGCTTGCCAAGTGAAGCCCAATGGGAATATGCCTGTCGAGCGGGGACAAAGACACCTTTTTATTTTGGCGAAACGATTATGCTGACAATCGCCAATTATGATGGTAATTATACTTATGGCTCAACGCCCAAAGGAGTTTGTCGTGAAGAGACAAGTGAAGTGGGGCGTTTTCCGGCGAATGCTTTTGGCTTGTATGACATGCACGGCAATATTTGGGAATGGTGTGCTGATCCTTGGCACGACAAAATCGGCGTTTTCTAGTGTTCTGATATGGTGAATTTTGGTGAGTTGCAATTTTCCGAGTTCTACGGGCATTAGGATTCTCCGTAATATCTTTTATATTCGGATTCAATCTCTTTTATGATGGTATTTAAGAACAATTCTATGTCTGATGTGCAAGGTGCGCCTTGCACTCCAGGCGCATCAACCGAGCTACGGGGTTTTGGCAAGTCCGTAGATATTTCGGATAGACTTTTAGGCGCATCAACAGATTGGCGGGGTTTTGGCAAGCCCGCAGATATTTCGGATAGACTTTCAGGCGCATCAACTGACTCTGAGCGGCGGGGGGTTGCCAATTCGGCAGGTTTAAGGTCAAACGACGGCTCCGCCAACGCTGTCAGCTCATTATTAATATCTTGCGCCAAATCACGGAGAGTCGCAATCTTGCCGCCGCTTGGCGGACTCTCATCAACTGACTCCGGTATTGTGCAAGGTACGCCTTGCACTCCTGCAACTGAGCGGCGGGGGGTTGGCAATTCGGCAGGTTTAAGGTCAAACGACTGATCCGTCAACGTTGTCAACTCATTATTAATATCTTGCGCGAAATCACGGAGATTCCCAATCTTGCCGCCGCTTGGCTGCCGAACTACAGGCACTGATGTCGGCACGCCAGTCTCACGCTTTGGTGACTCCGTTATCATCGCAGGCGATAAATCACGGAAAGTCCCAATATTGCCGTCGTTTGGTCTCTCCGGTATTGTGTCTCCTGCAACTGAGCGGCGAGGGTTTGGCAAATCGGCAGGTTTAAGATCAAACGACTGATCCGTCAACTCATTGTTAATATCTTGCGCGAAATCACGGAGATTCCCAATATTGCCGCCGTTTGGCTGCCGAACTACAGGCACTGAT
>LUTY01002837.1 GCA_001640045.1 Candidatus Thiomargarita nelsonii
TTAGCCTTAAGTCCAAACGGATTTAAATCTCTCTGGCTTACATCCAAACTCAACTCTGGCATCACGGTGAATCTTTCATCATTAATAAGCAAGCCTGTTAATTTGCCTTGTGCAAGGCTATGGTTTACTGATCCCATCTCTGACTCCTCTTGATATTCGTCAAGTTCAATTGCTTCGCTCATATCGTTACTCCTTTTGATTGAGGGATTTGTAGGTTTAAAATTAACTTCGCCAATCAGGAGTGCAAGGCGTACCTTGCACAAGATAATCCTAATCTTTATTTGGATTTGCGGTTTTCCTCACCCAAGCGTTGCTTTATCTTTTCACGCTGAGTCTCAGACAGCATAGCTAATACTTTCTGTATTCCTTTTGCCATGCCTTCTGCCATACCGTCCTCTCTTTCTTTACGCGCCTCTTCAGGAGTCAAAGCATAATATCCTGTTTCTGCTGTTTTGCTTATCATGGTATCAAAATTTGGAATGATTTCGTTGATATTTCTTTTATATTTCCTTTTGAAATAAAAAGCCAGTGTCAGCAATAACCTGCTGCGTTTTTTATCATCCTTTCCAGCATATTGCTCCAAGAGTTCCTTTGCTTCATTGAGTTGTTGTTCATCCATGTCTTTTAAAATGGGAGCAAAAGCCATATATTCCCATAGTGCCATCTGTTTGAGATCGGCTAATGTCTTTTCATAGAGCAAAATTTTTCTATAGCGAACCTCTATAACATGTTCAATTGAACAATTTTCTGGATCATCTTGGCCTTCTTTAGGCCAAAAATAAAGCACGTAACTTCTTATTTTTGGATAGTTTAAAATACGTCCTTTTTTATCCCGTTCAGCATTGGCAAGCGCCAATTCCATATCATATTCTGCCATCCGCAGGGGCATATTTTTCTGTGCTTGTCTTTGAAATTCGATATGCAGTAAAAATTTCTCCCCCTCTGGATACTCTTTTGACCCTACCAGGTACTCTACCCAAAAAGCTAAATCTACTTTCAGATCAGACGTTCGTTGTAGTTCAACATTCTTTTCTATTATGGTGACTTTGCCGGGAATTCCCATCAGTCGTAGGGCTCCTTCAGGGTTTTGAAGAAAAGCCTGTTTACAAGTTATGTCAAAAGCATTTTTTACCTCCTCTAATGGGTTTTCGCTGAGTTTTTCAGTGTCTTCCGCTTGTGAAAATAATACAATTTGTTGAGGTTTTTCTGGAGGATACTGTGTTTTTTCAACCATTGTTTTTTTAAATTATACTCCTTTTTGGGACTGGTGTGAGACTATATAATATTTATATACTCCTGTCAATCAGACCTGCGAGGAGACCAATACCTCGCAGGTCGAATTAACCTACGTCCTAATCTTTATAAAAGTCATCCTCATCATCATAGCTGTCCCTCTGTCGAACGGCATGATTATTTATCCAGTACCACACAAACAACAAGCTCGCGCCGAGAAATAGCAGAAAAAGGAGCAGTCCCCCAGACGATGAGGCATTCGGTCCAACGGGCGATGGTCCGTCTTGCGGCAGTGGCTGAGTCGAGGGCGTGGCAGAGGATTGTCCAATGGCTGACACTGGTAATATAAGCGCTGTGCTCCCTTTGTACTCATCGGGTGGTTTTCCAATAGGCCATCCTAAGCCGGTCGTTTCTGCGAGATAGTATTTTTTGCCTTCATGGTGCAAAAAGGCGCCAGAGAATGGGCCTTCTACTGCGGTGAGCATGTGACCGGGGACGATGACTAAAGCATTATTGAGTCCTAAGCCGGAGAGTAAACTGCTGTATAAAATCGAACTGTCTTCACAGTCAATTTCGCGATCTACCAAAGTTTGCAAGGGCGCACGCCAGGCTTCATCATAAGGCGTTGTTAGGGCATCGAGTTTATAGGGTAAGGATTGCACAAACGCGAGGGCAAAAGTCGCCAGTGTTTCAGCACTTTGGTTGGGTGCGGCCCGTTTTAGGGCAACAACCAAGGGTGCGATCTCTTTTGTGCCGTTTTGTGCAAGCTGTAGGCGAGTGATTAAATTGCCGGGGCGTTGGCGGTGTGCCATTTGTTGGGTGTAGCGATTAAATTCTTCACTATTCACTTGCAAACGCGCTGTATAGCTTTCGCCTTGATATCCAAACACGAGGCGTACTGG
>LUTY01002838.1 GCA_001640045.1 Candidatus Thiomargarita nelsonii
TAGCCCAGCCAACTACCATGCTAGGTGATACAGACCTTTTGGCGTATCACACCATAATATGAGTTTATACTTAAGCTTTATCATGACTGGCATTGGAAGCGAATATTTAGGCCAAACGAGTCGCACCCCTTCGATAATGTAATCCTTGTAGTTATTGATTTTTTTCTCGTTCCCACGCTCTGCGTGGGAATGCCTGCACCGACGCTCCGCGTCGTTTGTTTATGCCGCCTTAACTACCAAAACCGCACACTCAGCATAACCAATCACACGATCCGAGACACTACCCAAGAGTACCTTATCAAGCCCAGTGCGACCATGACTACCCATGATAATCAAATCGACTCCTTTAGCATTGGCAACCTCTACAATAGCCTCTGCCGGACGACCACTCAGTACTCGCCCTTCCGTGCTAATACCTTCTTGAGTCAAAAAGTTATCTACCCGTGTTATTTCTTCTGACGCTTCTGAGTATCGCTTTTCTTGATGCTCACTATAGACAACAGAAACGACCAAAACAGAGGCATGAAGATGTTTCGCTAGACTCATCGCTGTAGTTGCCGCTGTATCGCTATAACGCGATCCATCAACCGCTAACAAAATCTTTTTACCCTCTATTTTTGCGGTTTTTGGGACGACTAAAACACTACAATGTGCGTATCCAATCACCTTAGCCGTATTACTGCCCATCATAACACGCATAAGCCCCGTATAGCCTCTACGACCCATGACAATGACATCTGCCCGATACTTTTCCGCCTCATCCACAATTTCCTGAGAAATTTCTATACCATGACGCAGAGTGATCTCACAATTAATGCCAGCATCGTTGGCATTGGTTTTGAGCGTTTCCAAATGGACTAAGGCATCACTATTTTCTTTTTCAATCAATTGCTTTGCCAAAGATTCATGCTCTGGATTCGTCACAATCACTGACATCACAGACAAATTGCCCTCAGTTCTCTGCGCGAGTCTGATAGCTTCGCGTGCCGCAGCCATGCTAGATTCGGACCGGTCGCTGACAACCATAATCTTTTCAAAGCGACCTGTCGGTAACAACTGAGCTGCTGAAGTTGGGAAAGCTGCTGGTGCGGCTTTTCGGGTAATAACCTCTTCTTCCTCTATTAAGGCCTGCTTTTTGGCATAATTGAAAGCACCCCTAATGAATGTATAAAGAATAATGATTGTTCCAATGACTAAAGCTAATACCAATATAGCAAAACTCGCATTATCCAAGACAATCATCATACTTTCATTGAATGGCTCGATGTGTCCCAACTCGGACAAATAGAACGGTATTTTGAGGGCTAAACTGAGCAATACCAAGATCATAAGCACACCCATGACCACTTTAATCATATAATCTTTAACATAAGTGGTGCCTATTGTCCCCAATTGGATACCGAAAAGTGAGGCGGCGAGTAGAATGATGACTAAACGAATGTCAACAAAACCGCTCCAAGCATATTGAATCGTACCCCCTATGCTTATTACAAAAGCCACCACTAAATGTGTTGCTGATGCCGTCAAACCGGATACGCCCAAAATGTACATCATCGCTGGCACACCGAAAAAACCGCCGACTGCAATTGTGGCTGCCAACAGTCCATTCGCAAATCCAAGAACAATGACAAACAATAGCGACACTTTAGCACCAATACTGGAAAAATACATCATCGTACCCGGCACATTGACAGTTTGTACCCAAGCTGCCAACCGACTCTGCTCAGAAGTCTCCTCTCCACCTTTGACGGCACGATACAAGGTATAAGTACCAATGATTGCCAGCACGATTATAAATACTAAGGAGACATAAAGATTTGAGCCAAGATTTCCAAAAGTCTCCTTGATATAAATTTGTATTGATGCACCGAAAAATACGCCTATTTCGGCAGCAAGTGCTATAACAATACCCAACTTTATATCGATTTGCCCAGATTTCACACGTTTTAGGGCGCCGATGAAAGCTTTAGGAAAGTTATGGCACATGTTACTGCCAACCGCCACAATGGCAGGAATCCCCATGCTCATCATCGCAGGTGTCAAAATGAATGTGCCACTGGCACCGATAAAACCGCTGACTAATCCGCCGACAAAACCGATAATTAATAAGAAAAGAACACTACCGAATTGAAG
>LUTY01002839.1 GCA_001640045.1 Candidatus Thiomargarita nelsonii
GGCTCCGAGTCTTTCATTGATGGACAAATCAGCTCCGATATGCCCAATGCGGATATTTATTTGATCAATCCGCGTGGCATCTTGTTTGGTCAAAATGCGACTTTAAATGTGCCCGGCTCATTTTATGCGAGTAGCGCCGACCAAATTATCCTCGAAGATGGTACAACTTTTAGCGCGACAAACCCACAAAACGATCCGCCGATATTGTCAGCCGAACCTTTTTCGGCGTTTGGTTTTTTAGATGACGATACGCCACCTGCCCCTATTTCTATTACGGGTAGCCAATTTCAAGTTTCGGCCGGAAAAACTTTCGCCTTGGTGGGCGGAGAGATCACGATAAATGGTGCTAAGATTTCGGGCGGGCAGGGGATTGAGATTGAGAGTCGAAATGCGGCGCCGATCACGGTGACGAATTCTACAATAATGGCCCAAGGAGAAGGGAGAATTTTTTTCCGAAGTGGACAATTAGTGGTGAGGAATAATTCAACCATTGAAGTGAAGTCTGAATCAGCAGGCGGTAGGATTGAAGTGGATGTGACTGAGATGCAGTTGACGGATTCTATCATTCGCCTTAATCCAATCGGGGGAAGTGATGCGGGTTCGATTTTGATCGGGATGGGTCATTTAAATAGTTTAAATTTGACAAATTCAAAGATTCTGGGCATAACTTTGGGTTCCAAAAAGGGTGGCGATATAAAAATTAAGGCGGCAAATAGTATAACGTTCTCCGATAATAGTCAATTAAACGTGAGATCTTCTGCAAGTGGTGATGCCGGCTCGGTTGATATTGATACCAGCAGTTTAAGCTTGACAAATTTATCAGTTATTGATGCCAGCACTTTTGGTACAGGAAATGCTGGAGAGATACAAATTAAGGTGGCAAATGGTATAACGCTCGAAGATAACAGCTTCTTAATTGTGACTTCTTTTGGTAAGGGAATAGGAAGTGGTGATGCCGGCTCGATTGCCATTGAGACTGGCAGTTTAAGCTTGACAAATTCATCATTTATTGGGGCCAGCACTTTTGGTCCCGGAAAGGCTGGCGAGATACAAATTAAGGCGGCAAATAGTATAACGCTCGAAGATGAAAGTTCATTAAACGTGGATATGGGTGATAAAATTATTTTGGGTGAGGAAATAGATAGTGGTGATGCCGGCTCGCTTGCCATTGAGACTGGCGATTTAAGCTTGACAAATTCATCATTTATTAAAACCACCACTTCTGGTACCAGAAAGGGTGGCAACATTGAGCTTGATATCACCAACTTAGAACTCACCAATGGCAGCGGTATTCTTGCCACCACTTCTGGTCCCGGAAAGGCTGGCGATATACAAATTAAGGCGGCAAATAGTATAACGCTCGAAGATGAAAGTTTCTTAAGCGTGGCTACTTTTGGTGAGGAAATAGGTAGTGGTGATGCCGGCTCGCTTACCATTGATACCGGCAGTTTAAGCTTGACAAATTCAAATATTGGTACCACCACTTCTGGTGCCGGAAATGCTGGCTCGGTACAAATTAAGGCGGCAAATAGTATAACGCTAGTCTCGGAGAGTGGATTAGTTGTGGGCATATCACTTTACCAAATGAACTAGAATCATCAACGGCAAGCTTTGAGAATTGCCCGATTTCTCCCATAGGTCTCCATGACAATCAAAAAAAATTATTGATTGTCATTTCGACCAACGGGAGAAATCTTGAGGCTTTGAGAATTGCCCGATTTCTCCCATAGGTCTCCATGACAATCAAAAAAATTTATTGATTGTTTGTCATTTCGACCAACGGGAGAAATCTTGAGGCTTTGAGAATTGCCCGATTTCTCCCATAGGTCGAAATGACAATCAAAAAATGTCCTGTACTAAAAATCATGAAAAAACCAACCAAACGATTAAGGCTCATCACCAGCCTATTCCTATTAACACTCACACCCCGTATCCCGGCAGAAATACTCACAGACGGCACAGTGGGGCCACCGAGCACACTTTCCGGCCCTAACTATATGATTGGCCACGACTTAGGCACCCAAAGTGGCACCAATTTGTATCACAGCTTTGACAAGTTCAATGTTAACACTGGTGAAAGTGCCACTTTTACTGGCCCCTTGGACATCAATAATGTGTTTGGGCGCGTCAC
>LUTY01002840.1 GCA_001640045.1 Candidatus Thiomargarita nelsonii
AAGTTGTAGTCTAGGATCAGTCTCAGCTAATTGTGTAAAAAGTTGCGCCGGCATTTGTATCTCAATCAAACTGTCACCATTATCGGCATATTGTTCATGCAACACCGTTGCCTCAGCAAACAAGTGGGCACGTAAATCACCCGCCTGCGCCGGCACTCGCACCCAACGCTGTACCTTTTCCTGACTTAATTGTTTTGCCAATACATCATAAAGTAAATCAAAGCCAGCACCGCTGGCTGCTGACAGCCAAATTCTAGTCACTCCCTCCCAGCTATCACAGCGAGCCGGGCAATCATCTAAACAATCAATTTTATTATAGATGATAATTTGCGGCACTTCAGCAGCACCAATCTCAGCCAATACCTCATTCACTTGCTCAATGCGCTGTTGTCGCTCCGTATCACTCGCATCCACAACATGCAGCAACAGTCTTGCTTGACGTGTTTCCTCTAAGGTAGCACGAAATGCGGCAACCAGATCATGCGGTAATTGTTGTATAAAACCAACCGTGTCGGCCAAAATAAGTGCCGTTTTATCTGGCAAAGTGACGCGGCGTAAAGTGGCATCCAAGGTAGCAAACAATTGATCAGCAATAAAAACTTTTGCATGGGTGAGACGATTAAACAAAGTCGATTTGCCCGCATTAGTATAGCCAACCAGCGACACGACAGGCAATTGGGCACGGCGACGTGCTTTTCTACCCAATTCGCGTTGTTGAGTGACTTTTTCCAGACGCTTATTAATATGTTTAATACGCTCAGCGAGCAAACGACGATCCGTTTCCAACTGAGTTTCACCCGGACCACGCAAACCAATACCGCCCTTTTGCCGCTCCAAGTGAGTCCACCCACGCACTAGGCGCGTGGATAAGTGCTTGAGTTGTGCCAATTCGACCTGTAATTTACCCTCAAAAGAGCGGGCACGCTGGGCAAAAATATCCAAAATCACGCCAGTGCGATCCAGTACCCGACACTGTAGAGCCCGTTCCAAATTACGCTCTTGCGCCGGACTGAGGGCGTGATTAAACAAGACGACTTCAGCCTGATGTTCTTGTACCAGCGCCTCAATTTCTTCTAGTTTACCGCGCCCAACAAAAGAATGGGGATCAGGCGCATTGCGTGTCCCCGTGACTTTAGTCATTGTTATCACACCCGCAGAATGTGCTAATTCGACAAATTCGTCTAGTGATGCCTGATCCGCAAAACGTGTCAGTGTCATAGACACCAAGATGGCGCGTTCTCCACCGTCTGGTCGTTCAAACATCGGTGTGCTCTCCCCGAAACGACTTAATTTGTTATTTCTTCTGGTAAAAGCGATGTCTCACTCGACGCTGGCACTTCATCTGTCTCGTAGGCAATTTTGATCATACGTGCAGGGACAATGGTCGAAATGGCATGTTTATACACCATTTGGTTGACAGTATTTTTCAGTAATAGCACAAATTGGTCAAACGATTCAATTTGACCTTGTAGCTTAATGCCATTGACTAAATAAATCGAGACAGGTACATGCTCTTTGCGTAACGCATTTAAAAAAGGGTCTTGTAGTGACTGCCCTTTATTCATAAAGTTGTTCTCCATTTTCTTTGTTAACCTTTTGGACTTGTTCAATTGGATAGGGCAAATGCCAGTTTAAGCCTTCCTCAGTGGTGTCCTTATAACGCCCAAATTGCGTGACGACTCCAAACTCAGCGGGTTGTATGGTGTAAAACCCGAAAAGGCTCCAGATGATCAGGATAATGACCGCAATAAAGCCTATTGCCATCCAACTGAGACCTTCGCCGTTACTGTTTTCTCCACCATTATTACTACCGCCGCCGCCTCCAAATAGGCCGCCTATTTTGTCCTGCACTGATTGCACAATGTCATCTAAATCTGGAGGACCTTGTTCTTTTTTACGGTGGCCCCAAGGATCTTTCCCATTACCACCCGGTTCATTCCAGGCCATGTATGCTCCTAATTCAATAATTGTTCAAGAGTGTGCAAGGTACGCCTTGCACTCCTGAGCCAAGTTAGTTAATTAATTACCATTAATAAGTTGTAGTCTAGGATCAGTCTCAGCTAATTGTGTAAAAAGTTGCGCCGGCATTTGTATCTCAATCAAACTGTCACCATTATCGGCATATTGTT
>LUTY01002852.1 GCA_001640045.1 Candidatus Thiomargarita nelsonii
CGTTCACCTATTTGCTGACCCGTTTGGATGAGTCCAGATTCAATCTCATTCTCTTGCAACAATTTAGGAATATGCCCCATTTCATCGACAATAATGGCGGCGGTTTCTTGATCAATCCGCTGGTTGATAGTGACCATGGTACCCATTTTCATCATGGTCTTAATGAGTTCAGCAGATTTGATGGACATTTTCTGCGCCAGTTCCACAACAGTCAGGCTTTCTGGTAAACTCACTTCGCGCACAATCGAGCTAGTTGGCCGGATAAATGCACCATGCTTAGGTTTTTCTGGGATATGTCCCCGCTTCTGTTTCTTTTTAGGCTTTTTATGCTCCTCTTCCTGCCCTCGTTCATGCCTCTTGGTAGATTTAGTTTTGTCCGTCACTTCCAATGAAGTGGTATTGCGAGCTTGAGTGCCAGAATAGGTTGCAACCGTCTCCTTTTTTCTCCTACGTCTACGTCTTTTACGCGCTGGATTTCCCGCCTCCTTTGACTGTTCAGCAGGTCTTTTATCATCAACTGCCCGACGTTGTTTCGTCGGCGCTTGACGTTTATTAACAGCCTCACCTTGACGTTTCGCGTCGTTTGTATGTGTATGACGCTTGTTAGGTTTTTGGGTCGCACCGCTAGCCGATTTAGCCTTGGCGGCATCCGCATGTTGCGCCTTTTTAGCTTTGACTGTCGTCCGCTCTGAGGATTTGCTCGTCACTTCCTCCGTGGGCTCACGCTTGTTGCTCTTAATTTGTACTGCCAACGAGTCTGATTTGCCGTCACTTTCGGGACGCTTTTTCCTAAGAGCGCCTCTGTCTGAGTTCCTTTTGGGCTGTTGCTGCTTTTCAGCTTCAACTTTGACGGCGGTTTTATGTTTATCAACCGGTTGAGAGGTGCGACCACGTCCTCTTTCTCGAAAGTTTGCTTTTCTCTCACGTCCTGCTTTTTGTTCCGCTGGAACAGTGCCTGCATTTGCTTGTGCGCCTTCTGTCGTCTTAGGTTGCTGACGTTCAGGTTCTTTTTCCACTTTCCGTTGTGCAACCGGTTCGCTTTCCTTATTGACACGCTGACTTTCAACAACACGGCGCTTCTTGACATAGGTGCGTTTTTTTCTCACCTCAACTTGCACTGTTTTAGCACGCCCTTGAGCATTAGGTACTTTGATTTCACTGACGGTTTTACGCTTGATGGTAATTTTTTTAGGACTCTGGTTTACCGATTTGTCAGTGTCTTTACCATGAATCTTGCGCAGATGACTCAACAAGCGTCTTTTTTCATTCTCACTAATATTATCATCAGCACCTTTGGCAGAGAGTCCGGCATCTCCTAATTGCGCTAACAAACGTTCAATAGGAATCCCTACATTATCAGCAAATTGTCTTATGGTTACTTCAGCCATTCTTTCAGTTTTCAGTTATCAGTTATCAGTTGTCACTATCAGTTATCAGTTATCAGTTATCACTTATATTGATGGCTCACCGATAACTGTGTTTTGTTAACTGATTAGACATTAGAAATAAGTGAATCTCCGCTTTGGGTGCTGAACACTTTTAGTTATTTCTGATAATGTCTATTGTAAACCCTTCATAACTGATAACTGATAACTGATAACTAATCTAAGATGCACGGGCGGTCATAATTAATTGACCTGCCTGCGCTTCATCCATACCTTCAATGCTTATCAAATCTTCTACTGATTGATCTGCTAATTCTGCCACATTCATAATTCCACGTTTGGCAAGTACCTGCGCCCATTCATCATTCATACCCGCAAGGCTACGCAAATCTTCAGTTGGCACCTCCTCGTTTAATTTTTCTTCACTGGCAATGGCGCGTGTTAGCAGGACATCCTTAGCACGAGTACGCAATTCCTTAACCAGCTCATCATCAAATTCCTTAATTTCACGCATTTCATTGAGCGGAACATAAGCCACTTCTTCAAGTGTGGAAAAACCTTCTTGCACTAAAACGCTCGCTATCTCTTCGTCAATATCCAATTCTTTGAGAAACAGTTCTTGCATTGCATTGGTTTCAGCTTGATGCTTTTCCGCTGCTTGAGATTCGGTCATGACATTTAATGTCCAACCTGTCAAATCGCTGGCAAGGCGTACATTTTGCCCATTACGTCCTATTGCTTTAGATAATTGTTCTTCGCGTACTGCAACATCCATGCTATGCGTCTCTTCATCAACAATGATAGACACGACTTCTGCTGGTGCCATCGCATTCATCACAAACTGTGCAGGGTTTTCATCCCACACGATAATATCTACCTTTTCGCCAGCCAGCTCATTTGAGATCGCATGCACTCGTGAACCACGCATGCCAACACAGGCACCGACCGGATCAATACGGGGATCTTTAGTTTTCACAGCCAGTTTGGCACGCAATCCTGGATCGCGGGCGGCTTCCATGATTTCTAGGAAATTTTCTCCAATTTCAGGCACTTCCATAATAAATAATTTCATCAATAATTCTGGTGCCGTGCGACTGAGGAATAATTGTGGTCCACGCTGCTCAGAGCGTACCGTTTGTAAATAGCCACGCAGACGATCTCCAGGACGTACTGTATCACGGGGAATCATTTCTTCACGCTGAATCAGTGCCTCTGCATTGCCCCCTAAATCAAGAATAACATTGCCACGTTCGGTGCGTTTGACAAGCCCACTGACCAATTCACCTTGCCGTTCCTTATAAGCTTCAACAATTTGTGCCCGTTCCGCTTCGCGGATTTTTTGGACTATCACTTGTTTAGCCATTTGGGCACCAATCCGATCAAAGTTCACCGATTTTATCGGTTTTTCAATCCATTCTCCTATAGTTATATCAGAATTCTCTTTTTTCGCCTCTGTTAGGCTAATCTGGGTTTCGGGAAATTCCACTCTGTCATCGTCAACCACTTCCCAACGACGAAAAGCATTATAATCACCCGTGCGCCGTTCAATCACTGTACGGACTTCGATTTCATTGTTATAACGTTTTTTGGTGGCACTCGCGATCGCACATTCCAAGGCATTAAAAATAACTTCCTTGCTCACGCCTTTTTCGTTAGAGACCACATCTACGACCAAAAGAATTTTTTTATTCATCGTCACCACCCTTATCGAACCGATTATTGTATTTTTATTCAGTCAGGTACAATGTGTGCGTTCTCTATCTGATCATAAGCTAGGTTATATTCTTTTCCGTCCGCTACCACTATCACGTTACGTTCTTCTATTCGTTGCAATAGCCCCATGAAATTGCGTCGTGTCTTTAAGGGGCGAGCCATGTGTACCTTGACTTTATGACCTACAAAGCGTCTAAAATGGTCTAAGGTAAACAAAGGTCGATCCAATCCTGGAGAAGAAATCTCTAAAGTATAATGACCCTGTATAGGATTTTGGACATCCAATACCCCGCTCACTTGATGACTCACTTGCTTACAATCGTCCAAATTAATCCCGTCTGGATGATCGATATATATACGCAAAAGGACTTTATGTCCCCCTTGCGAGAGACGTACTACGCCTACTAATTCATAGCCTAATGCCGTGACAACGGGAGCGAGCAATTTTTGTAACTCTTTATCTAACAAAATAAATTTTCCAATTTTATGATTGATAAGTTATCAAGGTCTATAAAGACCTCTAAAAACAAATAAAAAAATGGGCACAAGGCCCACTTTTTTAATTAAAAACTAGGTAGGGTTTAACTACTCTAGTTTGAGTCACACATTTATTCCTAAGTCACTTTCTCTATAAGAAGTACCTGACTAAAATTTCTTTTAACCTTATAAAAATAAATGTAGGGTGGATAGTGTAATCCACCTTGATTGTTGGTGGATGATCTTGTGTCCACCCAAAAAATCTATAAATCTGTACGACAAAATATTTATCATATCTGCTTTTATTTAATAGTGTAGTGGATTGATGCCTGAGTAGCAACCCAGATGTCCAAGATAAATCTTGGACTCCTAGCATATACAAATAATATGAATCCCGATCTTAATTTATTACAACTCTATCCATTTGAAAAATTAGCTCAACTCAAAAAAAATTGTGTGCCACCACCGCAGCTAAGTCCGATAAATCTCTCTTTAGGTGAACCGCAACATGCCACGCCTGATCTTATAGTTAATGCCATGAATACGGCTTTAGCACAGGGGCTTAAAAAATATCCTACTACCCAAGGTGGTAAAGCTTTGCGTCGAAGTATAGCACATTGGCTAATACATCGTTTTGCTCTCCCACTTGATAGTCTTGATCCTGATAGACATATTTTACCGGTCAATGGCACTCGTGAAGCCTTGTTTTCTTTTGCACAATCTGTGATTAATCGTCAAACGCCTAAGCCTTTGGTGTTAATGCCTAATCCATTTTATCAAATTTATGAAGGTGCTGCCTTACTGGCAGGTGCAAAACCTTTTTATATCAATTTTTTAGATCAGGAATCGGCTCACATACCAGAGGCGGTTTGGGCAGATTGCCAATTGTTGTATATTTGTTCACCCAATAATCCCACTGGCACAGTGTTGAATATGTCCACTTTGCAAAGTTTGATTGAATGTGCCGATGAGTATGATTTTATCATAGCTGCTGATGAGTGTTATTCTGAAATTTATACTGATGAAAGGCGGCGGTTGAGATCACCCATGACATCGCCCATGTAGTCTTCTGGTGTGACAATTTCGACTGCCATGATCGGTTCTAGTAGTACGGGCTTGGCTTTTTTAGCCCCATCTTTCATGCACATTGAGCCGGCAATTTTGAAGGCCATTTCGCTGGAATCGACTTCGTGATAGGAACCATCGTATAAGGTCACTTTGATGTCGATAAGGGGATATCCAGCAATGATACCGTTTT
>LUTY01002842.1 GCA_001640045.1 Candidatus Thiomargarita nelsonii
TTTGAGCGACTGTTTGGGTTTCTTTTCGCCCCTGATGTCTGAATAACACATCATAGCTACCCTCGCTACTCGCGCTTGCCCAACTGATAACAACGTCATAAGGCAGTTCATCAGTTAATTTCCACAATTCTTCAGGGTCTATAGCGACCGACTGACGTTTTGACAAGGTTTGCCGCCATTGGCCTACCGTATCGGTTAGTGCCACATTGGTAAGCCATTCCAACGTTTTGATTTCGGTATCGAGACGCGCATTAGGCACACCTCGCAAACCGAAAATGGTCGGTTGGTTTTCTACCAAATGTTGGCGGAGAGTTGACAAAGTAAAGTGGCGTGTTTGCCAATCTTGCCACGATATATTCATCGCCGGCGAAATCTTATTGCCCACTTGGAGAATGACATTATAGCGAAACCGGGTCAGTTCATTATGATAATGACCCAGTTTCAAATGAATTTGGACATTCTGAAGTTTAGAAAAATGCGGTTTTAAGGCCATGAAAAAGCTTGGATCAATAAGCAATTCTTTTTCTTGAGCCTTATGTTGTTGCACTCTTTGCTGCAATTCTAACCGTGTTAAAGATTCAGGTGCTTGGTAAAGTTGCACGGACGCATGATAAGCCTTAAGAAGTTGTAAATTGCGGACATCACCGGCGAAAATATATCCACCCGGCTTAACCGCTTGGATCGCCTGTTCTAAAACCTCCAAAAGATAAGTGACATTGGGGAAATATTGAATCACCGAATTGAGAATAACCGTATCGAAGGTATCTGGCTTAATGTCACTAAAATCATCAGCCTTTCGGTTGAAAAGCGCGACATGCTCTAAATGCCCGACCGTACGTTTCAATTGCTCAGCTTGTTGCAACACCACTGGCGAGAAATCAGTTCCCCAATATTGGTCACAATGAGGCGCAATACGGGATAATAGTAAACCGGTTCCGCAACCAATCTCTAACACACTCTTGGGCTGCAGAGCCATGATGGCATTGACAGTGGAGTCCACCCATTCACGCATTTCTTCGGCTGGAATAGCTGAACCGGTATAGCTACTGTTCCAACCGGCGATATTGAATGTCGGGTCTTGATGGGGAGCTGATTGCTTATAGCTTTCCTCAAAGATATTTTCCCATTGTGAAATATGTTCAACTTGGCTCAAGTCATCAAAAAACTGATTGGGATTGTCTACATCGGAAACGATATATGCGGTTAACTGCTTATTATTAGGTTGCACCTTATTGCTGAGAACCACTGTTTCACGTACTAAAGGATGTTGAGTTAGCACTGCTTCAATTTCACCCAGCTCAATCCGAAAGCCACGAATTTTGATTTGGTTGTCTATGCGACCTAAGTATTCAATATTGCCGTCGGGGAGATAGCGGGCTAAGTCGCCGGTTTTGTATAGGCGTGAGTTGGGGTCGTCATTAAAGGGGTTTTTGATGAATTTTTCGGCTGTTAAATCGGGGCGATTTAGGTAGCCGCGTGCTAAGCCAGCACCGCCGAGGTGTAATTCGCCAGGAACACCGACAGGAACGAGCATTTGATGGTTGTCTAGGATATAGACTTGAGTATTAGCGATGGGACGGCCTATATGAGGTAACCTCTTTTCTTGCTTGTCTATCACCAGCCCAGAGGTTGTGACAACCGTATTCTCAGTGGGGCCATAATTATTCACTAACTTGAAACCAACTTTTTTGGAGGGAAAGTGATGAAGCTTATCCCCACCCGTTAGCATCATTCGCAAAGCTATATTTTCTGGCCATTCTAAGGACAATAATTCTTCAGCAAGCGGGGTTGGTATAAAGCTCATAGTGATTTGGTTGGAGAGCAGCCAATTTCGCAATTCCACGGGGGATTTAAGAATTTCATTTTCAATCAAATATATACTGGCACCAGCACCAAGGTAGGGCCATAATTCCCAAACCGACGCATCAAATGCTAGACTCGCTAACTGAGTTGATTTGTCTTTATAAGTTACTTCAAAAACCGGTTGATGCCAGAAAACGAGATTGAGTAACCCTTGGTGATGAATTAACACGCCTTTAGGCCACCCCGTCGAACCCGACGTATAAATCACATAAGCCAAATTAGAAGGCCCCACCCCACTTGAGGGATTCTCAGATCGAAACTGTG
>LUTY01002843.1 GCA_001640045.1 Candidatus Thiomargarita nelsonii
CGTAAGCCTTTCAGCAAATACTTGGTATAAATACTATTACGCTGTTGACTATCGCCGTCACAAAATTATTTACCATCGCATTTCTCCTTTAATTAAAAAAAAACTAATATCTATAGATCATCAAAAAATGTCTGCTGGACTGTTGGAAGTCCCAGCAGCCTTTTTACCTGCATAATCTCGCGCTCCAATTCATCCCTCCTTACCAACAAATCGTACCGCCGATCATCGTCGCTCTCCAGCGTTATTTTGATGGCTATAAAATTGGCTCTAGCCTCAAGCAATTGCAAGGTATCTAAAAGCATCTGCCCTCGCCCGCTACTGTCTTCACTAATAATAAACAAGCCAACCAATGCTAAAATAATTGTAATAATTTCCATCAACTTAACTCCAAGAGCCTCAGCCATTTTGAAAATTTTGAAAGTTTGGTAACATAGACGTAGTAGATAAAAAAAATGTGAGGGTCAATTAACTAATTTTTGGGAGTAACAATGGATGAGAAAGCGGCTTTAAAAGATATACGCAACGGTGGAAAAAAAGGTTGCACCGTCCTGTATAAGCAGTATGTGAACAGTTTGCGCTATTTTCTGATCAGCAAACACCATATACCTGAAAATGATGTGGATGATGTCCTACAAGAGACCTTTTTCAAATTTGTCAAAAGCATTCATCGCTTTAAAGAAAATTGCAAAGTCTCAACTTGGCTTTATATTATTGCAAAGAATGTGGCCAATGATTATTGGCGAAAACAGCATGATCATTCTCTTGTCAGTTTAGATGAAGACGAGTGGGAAAACCATTTGCTTGATGAAATCTCTGAAGAACAATCCAAAAAAGAGCAGAATGATCTCGAACTCATGATGTGCTTAGAGCGTGTTTTGGCACTATTAGAGCGTGATGGCTCTAAAACCTCTCATCTGAAATGTTTAAAAGCCCTCACATTACGGGCACAAGGATCGTCTGTAAAGGATGTAGCTAATCAAATAGGGAGAACCAACGATGCGACACGTAAATATCTTGAAGGATGCCGAAAAACGCTTAGGCAATATCAGCCCCTCCAAAACTGTTGGAAACAGCTTAGTGATTGATTTTTTAAAGGAGACCATATCATGTCTGACGAACAAAATTGGATAGATTTACTTGCCGGAAAATCCGTGCCGGATGCCTCACCTAAAACAGTGCGTGATGCACAAATTTTTCGGGGTGCATTGCTATCACATGCCAATAAGCCCAAAGATGATATTCCTTATCCACACATATTGAAAAACGTATTATCCCAATTAGAAAAGGAGGGATTTATATCTCCGCCTTGGTACAAAAAATGGTATTTAGAGTTGAAAAAGTGGATTTGTGGAAAGTCAGAAAAAAATTATTGCATGGGTGTATGGGCTTTCGCCACCGTTTTTGTATTGATGGTAGGCTTAACACTTACCTGTCAATTGTCTGGATTATGCTCATCCCCTGAAAATCCGATTGACACGACTTTTCAAACGATTTACGCCAATCAAACAACTCAAACGGAAGAAAAACTGCGTGAGTTGAAATTTCGATGGGAAAGGGATGGTGCTAATGTGCAGGCATTTAGCCCAAACGCGCCAGTTTCAAAAGCCGCTAAAGCATTTGGTGCGGGCTTATTAAGTGGTAGAGAGGCTTTGCTAGGACAAGTCGCGCTCCAAGAGAGTTGGTTAAAAACGCAGTGGAAAAATGACTTTGAATTAGGACGATGGACAATCTTGTTATGGACAGCTTCTCACCATGATCTGCCTGAAACCTTTTGGGATCAACAAAGGGATATTTTTTCTCAGTTGAAAGCCGCGTTTGTGGCGCGAGCGGAAACAAAGAAAGTGCTATTTCAACTTGAAAAAAAGATTGAGCCGCACTTAGAAAAGTTGCCCGCTGATGGTAAAAAGGCTTTGCGCTTCAATTTGAAAAAAATGATGGATTTTTTAGCACCGGAGAAACTACAGTGAGACATTTACGCTGGTTATCACCCGTTTTATTAGGGTTAATTATATTCAACACCTGGGCTGCCCCAGAAGACACGGTACAATTTTACTTTAACAATTATGGACGCGCCGACTCTGAAGATAAATTAGTTCGCCGAGTCCATAAAATATTTGAACAAGTCA
>LUTY01002844.1 GCA_001640045.1 Candidatus Thiomargarita nelsonii
GTTAAAGGTTCCACAAGCGCCGCACGACAGGCATCCACCGGATCGAAACCATGCTTGATGAGCGTAGCCGCATAAACCAGCAAACGGGTGGAAGCCGCCTCTTCTATGTCATGATCTTTGAGTTGACGCAGGGCATTGGTTAAATTAACGAGGCGCAGTGCCAAGCTTTTATCTATATCAGTCTCACCAATGAGAATTTCTTGCTCTATGCTGGGGATGGGATAATCGAAACGCAAGGCTAGAAAACGTTGTCGAGTGCTCGGTTTCATGCCTTTGAGCAAATTTTGGTAGCCCGGATTATAGGAGACGACTAGCATAAATTCGGGTGGTGCCTGTAAACGCTCATTAGTACGCTCAATAGGTAAAATGCGACGATCATCAGTCAGGGGATGTAAAACAACCGTGGTATCTTTACGCGCCTCAACCACTTCGTCCAAATAACAAATCGCGCCCTCACGGACAGCACGAGTCAATGGTCCATCACTCCAATAAGTCGATTCATGTCCAATAAGATGCCGTCCGATTAAATCCGCTGCTGTTAAATCGTCATGGCAAGCCACTGTGTAGAGAGGACGGCCTAATTGTGCTGCCATGTAGGAGACAAAACGAGTTTTGCCACATCCGGTTGGTCCCTTGATCAAGACGGGTAGTTGGTGACGGTAGGCTTGTTTAAATAGTTCGACTTCGTTGCCGATGGGCCTATAATAAGGCACCTTGGAGGGGGAATTTTCTAAAGTGCCCATTTTACTTAGCTTTTTTAAGGTGATGTGTAACTTTCGACGCCGAGCGTCGAGTTTCGGCTTGCGCCAATCCCTAAACCATCTATAATTCCAGATAAATATTTTGGCCAAAAACCTCTTCAGTTTGCCAAACCTCGGGCAGTTTGGCCCAACGGATTTTTATGGAAAACTATAGTACAACGGATTAGGGGAATAAACGGATTGTTAAATACTTGGACTCCAAAATAGCCGAAATTTTTAAAACCGGCACGACTCAATCCGTTTATTCCCCTAATCCGTTGTACTAGCTAGACTTTTGGTGGTTTAGATAGTTGTGTCTAACGATGAGCGCAGAGCGTGGGAACGAGAAACGAGTTTTATCCTTGTTCTAAGCTTTCTTTAGCCTCACCACCAACAAAAAAACTGCTAATGTAAGTCACGAGCCCAATCAAGAATATGACACCAGCTATCTCGCGCAGCCAATAAAACAAAACGACCTTATCCTGCACCACCATAAATGGCATTGGCTCTTCAGCCACACGTTGTAAATACACCTGCAAAATACCTGCGGCGGTGAGGAATAAGGTGATAAAGACCATAGAAACAGTCATTAACCAAAATGACCACATTTCTACAACTTGTGCCGTGTTACTATTAGCAGCCGCACGTCCACGCAACATGGGCATCGCATAAGAAATTATCGTCAACACAATCATCACGTAAGCCCCGTAAAAAGCTAAGTGACCATGAGCGGCAGTGATCTGAGTGCCGTGAGTATAATAATTAATTGGTGCTAGCGTGTGTAAAAAGCCCCAAACACCTGCACCGAGGAAAGCCACCACTGCAGTCCCTAATGCCCACAAGGTTGCCGCTTTGTTTGGATGCTCACGGCGACGACGATTGACCATCGTGAAGGCAAATATTGTCATTATAAAGAAGGGAATCGGCTCCATAGCAGAGAAGATAGAACCCCACCATTGCCAGTATTCTGGCGTACCAATCCAATAATAATGGTGTCCCGTACCGATAATACCGGTAATCAGCGCCATGGCAATAATCACATACAGCCATTTTTCAATGATTTCACGATCGACACCCGTTACTTTAATCAGGACAAAAGCTAAAATAGCACCCAAAATGAGTTCCCACACACCTTCAACCCAAAGGTGAACTACCCACCACCAGTAATATTTATCTAGCACCAAATTTGAGGGATTGTAGAAGGCAAACAGGAAAAACACTGCTAAACCCACAAGCCCTGTCAATAACACCAGATTGACAACGGTTTTACGGCCTTGGAGTATGGTCATACCGATGTTGTATAAAAATCCCAAAGCTACAATGACAATACCAATTTTAGTAATTGTCGGTTGTTCTAGGAATTCGCGTCCCATTGTCGGTAATATA
>LUTY01002845.1 GCA_001640045.1 Candidatus Thiomargarita nelsonii
ATTGTGAAAATCTGTGAAAATGGCTAAAAATACAATTTAATAAAAAACAATAACTTAAAAAATGACCGGATTAGAACTTAGACAAAAGCGTGAAGATTGGGGACTGACTCAAGTACGATTTGCTGCGGAGCGATTGTTGGGCATTGGGTTTTGGGGGTAATGAGGTGGCGGTATTAGGCGAAATTTTCCAGATCAATACCATTTGCTTCGCACCATGTTTCTAAGTCTTTGTATGCCGAAAGATATTTATTTGCTACAAAATGGCGGAATGGATTTTTAATGAGTGGCGCGTCAAAACCGTTTTCCAGATAGCGGTTGTACAATGCCGGGGTGCCTTCTATTTTTTGCTTGAGAAATTCTGCTTGTTCGGTGGCAAGCATTTCATTTTTAAACCATTCATCGTTTAAAAGCGCGTCAATGGCTTCCGCTTTTTCCCGGTTATAGCGTTCTTCCAAGGCGAGGCGCTCTTTTTGTTTTTCTTCTGCTTGTCGTTTGCCGCTGAAAAATCAAGCTCAATTGACGGGCATACTGTATTTAGAAAATAACCTAACAACGGCTGCTTTTACCTCTGACAGATTAGAAGTCCTGAATTTATTATCCTCGCAAATCGCCATTTTTATTGAAAATTCAATCTTATACAATCAATTAGAACAAAAAGTAGCAGAACGTACCGATGAACTGGAACAAGAAGTCGTGGTCAGAAAACGGGCCGAAGAATCTGCCAAAGTAGCTAATCAAGCCAAAAGCACTTTTTTAGCGAATATGAGCCACGAGTTACGTACTCCCCTGAATGCTATTTTAGGCTATACACAAATTTTAAAGCGTGATCACACTTTAATGGCGCAACTGAATAAGCCTATTGATACCATTCATCGCAGCGGCGAACACCTGCTGATGATGATTAACGATATATTAGATTTATCTAAAATTGAAGCCAACAAAATGCAACTCTCACTGAGCGAGTTCCATTTACCGACCTTTCTCACTACGCTAGTAGAAATGTCACAGATTAGGGCACAATTAAAAGGGATTTCAGTCGTTTACCAAGCACCGCCGGATTTACAGAGCACCGTTGTCGGTGATGAAATCCACTTACGCCAAATTGTGTTAAATCTACTCAGTAACGCGATCAAATTTACTCAGCAAGGGCAGGTCGTCTTTAAGGTCGAAATATTAGAGATTGATAAACAAAATCTCAAGATTAGGTTTCAAGTCGAAGATAGCGGGATGGGTATTGTGTCAGAGCGATTGGAGGAAATCTTTTGGCCTTTTCATCAAGTCGGTGATCAACGTGTTCAAGCGCAAGGCACCGGCTTAGGTTTGGCAATCAGTCAAAAATTAGCGCATTTGATGGGCAGTGAGTTACAGGCACAAAGTACGGTTGGACAAGGGAGTACCTTTTGGTTTGAATTAGATTTAGTCATTATTGCAACAAACCTTGAACCAGTTAAAACAGAAACACGCCAGATTATTGGTTTCCGTGGACGTAAAAACCAAATTTTTATTATTGATGATAACCTTGATAATCGTGAAGTTTTAAAAGATATGCTATTGCCATTGGGTTTTGAAATAAGCGAAGCGATTAATGGACAAGATGCGTTAGAAAAGCTCTCTGAATTTCAACCAGACTTGATTTTGCTGGATTTACTCATGCCGAAAAGTGATGGATTTGACTTTCTCCGCCAACTGCAACAAATGCCCATCTGGAAAGACGTGAGAGTCATTGCCGTGTCAGGGGATAGCTTTAAAAAGACTCAAGAAGAGATATTAGCGGCGGGTTGTCATGATTTTCTGTCCAAGCCCGTTCACTTAGAGACATTGTTAGATTGTTTACAACGTCATTTAAAACTGGAATGGATTTATGAAGATAAGTCAGACACCCAAGCCTTCATTTTGCCCCCGCCAGAAAAATTAGCCGTTTTGCGGGAATTAGCAGAAATGTCTAACATTACCGATATTCAAGACTATCTCCATGAGATGGAGGCACTGGATCATCAATTTATACCATTTATCTCCAAAGTTGAAGCATTTACCAAGCAATATCAATTTGAGTCCTTGGTTGCATGGATTGATTCTCAAACTAGTGCAGGATAGCGAAAATTTGATAAACACGTAACGAAG
>LUTY01002846.1 GCA_001640045.1 Candidatus Thiomargarita nelsonii
ATAGCTATATTCTCGCCAAGTTCACTTACGCCTACCGCCCAGATAGCCTGATCAAAACGATTAAGGAATGGACATCACAAGGCGAAAAAACCTTGGATTATGAATATGACACTGTGCAACGACTCATCGCCGTCACTGATTCTCAAGGCGGTAAAACCGAATATCGCTATGACAAATTTGGCAACCGGCTTGAGTTACGTGCCCCTGGCAAAATACCCGTTACAAGTAGTTATGATTGGGCGGGAAAATTGATCAGTCATAATGGTCAAAACTGCCAGCATGACGCGGCGGCTAATTTCACGACTTGTGCTGGAGACGCGGTGTTTGAATATAACGGTGAAAATTTGCTGAAATCTGTCTCAAACCGCATTCACTATCAATATGATGGTGACGGGTATTTGACGGGTAGGATTGTGGATGGCGACAAAACGACTTTTGTTGCTCAGCCCTTGAGTGATATTTGGCAGCCTTTGTTGGCAAAAAATAGTCAAAATGGTGATACTTTTTATATTTGGGAAGGGAAAGTGCCTTTAGCTGCCATTAATAATGGTCAGGTAGAATTCTTTTTGCAGGATCATCTGGGTTCAGTTCGTCATATTGCTGATAGAAGAGGTCAAATAACACAAAGACTTAACTATGGTCCTTTTGGCGTTCCACAGCATAAGTTCAATGGAAAGCACCTTCAGCCGAGTTTTGTGGGGTTATTTTTTGATCCGAAAGCGTCACTCTATTTAACTCGTGCGCGTGGCTATAGTCCGTCTTTTGGACGGTTTCTCCAGCGTGATCCTGTGATGCGTGTGCCTCTTGGAAACCAGCAAGACTTTTCTGTATATGCTTACTGTGGAAATGATCCTGTGAATTTTTGGGATATAAATGGGGCTACTCCGGCTAGTCCTTATTACAACCCCCAAATACCACCGCCACCAATACTATATCAAGATCGGAATTCAACATTTGATGCGTCAAAACAAACTCAGTCTGCGGCTGCCAGATTCCTTTCTGCCCCGTTCATATTTCAAGAAGAAGTCACCAGCAGTTTTCATTGGGGGGGAGTATCAATCAGTCTTGGTGTATTTGATTTATTGCCACCTCTAAAAAATGCTGGACATCTGGTTAATTTTTCAGTGGGGGTTAATTCTCTAAAAGGTTTTACGGCTGGACCCAGCATTTTGCATACGTCTGGCCTCGGACAGCTTTTTCACCGTCCCGAACTTGGTAAACCAATTACAGAAAAGTTTATTCATAATTTATCACCCATTCCTTTTATAGGGTTTCACATTGAACATACAGTAGAACGAAAGCTTATTGGTCCAGGGCAAGCCCCTCTTGCCCCTACCAACGTAGGCGGCATCTACCTCAGCGGTGCCAGCGAAGCACTAAAAAACCTCGGCCCCCTAACCGGCATCGCCATCGACCAAGAAAACGGACGCTTAATTTTACTGTCCGAAAAACAAGGGCAAATAAATCTGCCACCTCTGCGTCGCTGTCAGGCAATTCTAAATGATCCGATTTGCCAAGAATTCATTAAGGATTGGGAAATGTACAAAGCGCGTTCCCAAGCGTTAGTAGAATTAAGGAAAACATGGCCTATCCAAGCACTTTATGAGCTTGAAAAGGTTATTCCTTATATTGTCAATCGGTTTAAACTCAGATTGGCTGAAGAAAACAATCCAAATGTAAATTCCTTGCTAGAAGGCTTGTTATTTAATTTATTTTTGTCAAAAATGTGACATCAGTATTTTGGAGTCCCGATAAAGCGTGCTTTATCGGGATTCCAAAATAGAGAGGAGAACCATTCATGCGTAATATTATTTCTATTTTTACTTTTTTAGTCTGGAGCATTTTTCTTGCTGGATGTTCAGACAACGATACCTCCCCAAGCGAAAATACTTCACTTACCAAAGTCAGTGAAAACTCGCTAGAATGGGGATTTGCCTACAATGATGCCGGTTACCCCATCAAAGTCACGGCACCGGGCGGAAAACAAACCGCATTCAGTTATAAACTTGATGACAAACAGCGTATCCGTGAACTGACCAAAAAAATGGCTGATGGCTCTAAAGTCACCTACAAATTCGACCCATTTGGTCGGCGCATCAGCATGACAGACACTGTTGGAGC
>LUTY01002847.1 GCA_001640045.1 Candidatus Thiomargarita nelsonii
CCCGCCATGTATATTGTGATCCTCCTGATGCTGTGGCTGTTGTTGCGAGGTTTTTCGGGGACTTTCAGCACTTTTTTAGTGATTTCATTTTCCATCATCTCTGCTATGGGTTTGGCGGGATTAATGGGCATTGCTTTAACAGGTCCTTCAGCCAGCGCACCTACCATGATTCTCACTTTAGCCGTCGCCGATAGTGTACATTTCTTGGTCACTCTCCGCCACGAAATGCGAGACAATGGGCGGGAAAAATATGAGGCCATTGTAGAAAGTTTACGTGTCAACTTTCAGCCCATTTTTTTAACCAGTTTAACGACTGCCATCGGCTTTTTAAGCATGAATTTTGGCGATGTGCCGCCTTTCCGCGATTTGGGCAACATTGTGGCGATGGGTGTCATGATTGCCTTTATTCTGTCTGTCACCTTACTCCCCGCGCTCATGGCCATTTTGCCTGTACGTCCGAGACCACAAACTGCCAAAACGATTCAGGCGATGGATCACCTGGGTGAATTTGTCGTGCGGAGAAGGCAGGCTTTGTTGTGGGGCATGGGAAGCGTTATCGTTTTAGTGGTTGCCTTCGTGCCACGCAATGAGTTGAATGATGACTTTGTCAAATACTTTGATGAGAGTTTTGCTTTTCGCCGTGCCACCGATTTTGTCACGGAGAATCTCACCGGTTTGTATGATATACATTATTCTTTAAGTGCCGGCGAGTCTGAAGGGATCAGCGATCCGACCTTTTTGCGAACAGTGGAAGAATTTGTCCAATGGTATCAGCAGCAGCCAGAGGTGATGCACGTTAGCACTATCACGGATACTTTTAAGCGGCTTAATAAAAACATGCACGGCGATGATCCTGCTTATTACCGTCTACCAGAAGAGCGTGAGTTAGCAGCGCAGTATTTATTGCTTTATGAGATGTCTTTGCCTTATGGTTTGGATCTCAACAATCAAATTAATATAGATAAGTCTGCCACGCGAGTGGCTATCACGACAAAAACGCTGTCATCCAATGATGTACTCGCATTGGAAGAACGCGCTCAAGAATGGCTTAAAAAGAATGGTCTGCCCTCCATGCAGGTGCCGGGTGCCAGCACGACCATCATGTTTGCTAATATTGGTTTTCGTAATATCCGAGGTATGTTATTCGGTGCCACAATGGCGTTGGTGTTGATCTCTATCATTCTGATTGTCGCGCTGCGCTCACTGAAATTCGGACTGATCAGCCTGATTCCTAACCTGGCGCCAACGGCGATGGCCTTTGGTTTATGGGGTATGCTAGTGGGCGAGGTGGGCTTGGGGCTATCAGTGGTGGCGGGGCTAACCATTGGTATTGTGGTTGATGACACCATTCATTATTTAAGTAAATATTTACGTGCCCGCCGCGAAAAAGGATTGTCTCCAGAGGAGGCAGTGCGCTATGCTTTTCGTAGCGTGGGTTTGGCCTTGCAACCCTCGTATTGGTTGCTCTTACCACCCTTGGTTTTCCGCTGCGATTTGATACCGACTATCGGACATTTTTTAGCGAGGAAAATCCCCAACTCGTCGCTTTTGAGGACTTACAAGATACCTACACCAAAAATGACAACGTGATGTTTGTCTTAGCCCCAAAAGATGGGCAAGTATTTACTAACAAGACATTGGACACGGTGGAATGGCTCACTAACGAGGCGTGGCAAATTCCCTATTCTATCCGCGTCGATTCTATCACCAATTTTCAATATACCTACGCTGAAGAAGATGATCTCATCGTTGACGATTTAATCATCGATGCCAAGACGCTCTCCGAGGCAGACATAGCGCGAGCCAAGGCAGTTGCCCTCAACGAGCCACAATTGGCGAACAAGTTGATTTCACAAAAAACGCATGTCACAGCGGTCAATATCACCGTCCAATTGCCAGGGGTGCAACCTGACAAGGAAGTGCCAGAAATAGTCGCCTTCGTCCGCGATCTCGCCGACAAAGTACGCGCTCAGAATCCTCATATTGATGTTTATCTCACCGGTATGGTGATGATGAATAATTCCTTTCCAGAAGCCTCTAAATCAGACATGCGAACCCTTATCCCCGCCATGTATATTGTGATCCTCCTGATGCTGTGGCTGTTGTTGCGAGGTTTTTC
>LUTY01002848.1 GCA_001640045.1 Candidatus Thiomargarita nelsonii
TGTAGCATTGGTTTACCAATTGCAAAATTTTCGGATCAGTGTTGCTAAAACGTACCTTCTCCGGAGTTATTGGCTGAAAAAATTCATTAAATTCCAAGCCAATGGCTTGCAATAGTAATAAATTAAAGGTTTGTTGTATCCGGTGATGTTCAAGCAGAGTTGGTGGCAAATTTCGTATTTCTTGATAATCCAACTCAATAGCCTGTTCTCCAGCAATTCTAATTTTGACTTGAGGAACGAGTGAAAGAAAAATTATGAAGGAAGATTTAAACTTCACTTGTATTGATTAATGACAAATTAACCTCAATCATTATATGACAATAAATATATATGGTTATAAAAGTGAAAAATCAGGCTCGCTCAAGCATTGATCCCAAAATTTGCCATAAGACAAACACTATCCTCCAGCTAACTGGCTATTAATTCAATTAATAGATAATATAAATCAATATATATTAATATATATTAAGATTATGTTTCAAGGAGGGCTAGTTTGCCTTGGAATTGGAATACGTGAACGACAGTCATCAAGCTCAAGGCCTTGTACCATAAAATCAAGAAGAGCATCCCAACTGGAAAAATACATATATCGTGTTAATGTACGCATCAAAAAAAGTTTTTCGAGCTCCCAGTACTTGACGAACCTGCTGGTAACGATGATCAAAAAAGCTTAAAACCGTATGAAACAGGAAGGCAAGTACGTTTAAGGTAACAAGCATTTTCGCTCGGTGCTTTTTTCCATGACCGAAATTGTGTTCAAGATGATAGCCTTTAGTTTTGAGAGTCTTGTGGTTTTCGTTCTCGGTTTGGAAACCGGATCGTCCGTCTGCAACTATTTCCATAACATTATCTTCGGTAATAGAATGGTTAGTAGCAAAAGCATTTTGATAGACAATAGTTCCATCTGCTTTAGTTGTTGTGATTTCACACCAATTAACCATTAAAGCATCTTGTCCATCACGAATAGGAACTTCGTTCACAAAACGATAAGTATCTGTTAGACGTTCCCTTCCTGTCCAACGTTGATTTGTATATTCCCGAATTCCCTTATTTTGGCTTAAAAAATCAAGGAATGAGTAGAGCGTTTTGTGAGAATCAGGCAAACCAACCAGAATGAAGTTAAACCCAGCATCCTTAATAGCTAAACCGATTGGCTGATCACAGAAAAGGTCATCTCCCAGTAGAGTAACTCCTAAAGGACTATAATGTTCGCTATATTTGGTTAGCCACCGTTTGACGGCTTCAGGCTCACAATCCGGTTTATTATGACCATCTTGTGGGATTATGAATTCAGGTTCTAAAGAAATTACGGTATCCTTTCCTGGAGCCACTAAAACCGGCAAAATAGCTTTATGAGAGTAGGTTTTGGTTCCATTGCGATGATTTGTAATGTTGCCATTTTCGCAATGAATATGTTTAGAATTATGGTAATCTGTTCCATCAAGAGCTATTAAGAAATCACCTTTAACACAACGGTAATTATCAAAGTGTCCATGCTTATTCATGCTATTAAAAACCTGATTAAACACCGGATATACAAGCTCAGGTTTCACCACATCCATGATATCTCTAATATGATTATCGGAAGGAACCTTATCTATTTGAAACAAGGATTGTGCATTGCTCTTCCCTTTAGTTTTTTCCATATCTCTTTGAAATTGAAGAAATGAAGGATTTTGGGTAAAGAAAAGTGAAAAGGCGGATAATGCTATATCACACATGTTGTAATGAACCTTTTTTCCGGTACGTTTGTCGGGAAAATCGCATATGACACGGCGTAACTGTTCAACAAGAGAATCAAAAGTAAACGGATTTTCCGTACTGATCATAAAAGGGTTTAGGAGTAGGGATAAAAGGATAACTCATAAATAGTTTTATTGGTATATATAAATATATAATCTTGATTGGTTTTACTAGCAAATATTGTACCACAAATTTTAAATCAAAATTAGAATTGCTGCAAAAACGCTAAACGTAAGGTATATCCTTGCATCGGAGACCTGTAGTTTTTTGTTCTAAAACTGTGTGCCAAGGTGGAAAAGAATTCTATCACGAAGCCACAAAGCTTGGTCTTCGGTCATGATCATTCTTATGATATGTTCGTCACTTATTAGATCC
>LUTY01002849.1 GCA_001640045.1 Candidatus Thiomargarita nelsonii
GACCGATTCGGAATGTCCCTTGAAGGTGCGAATCTCTCGCCCGCTGTTCACTTCCCATAGTTTGATCGTGTTATCATGAGAACCCGACAAAACCAGCCGCCCATCGGGGGAAAAGGCTACAGCAAAGACAGCAGAAGAATGTCCCTTGAAGGTGCGAATCTCTCGTCCGCTGTTCACATTCCATAGTTTGAGCGTGTTATCGGAACCCGACAAAGCCAGCCGCCCATTGGGGGAAAAGGCCACAGCATAGACCCTGTTGATCCTGTTGGAATATTCCTTGAAGGTGCGAATTTCTCGCCCACTGTTCACTTCCCATAGTTTCATTGTCTCATCAAAAGACCCTGACAAAGCCAGCCGCCCATCGGGGGAAAAGGCCACAGCATAGACATCAGCAGAATGTCCCTTGAAGGTGCGAATTTCTCGCCCGCTGTGTACATCCCACAGTTTCATCGTATCATCATGAGAACCCGACAAAGCCAGCCGCCCATCAGGGGAAAAGGCCACAGCATCGACAGAAGATAAATGTCCCAACTGCACAAAAACTTCAGGCTTTGTGGAGGTTGGTGTGTTTGGGAGGCTTGCTTGTAATCTCGTTTTTATTAAGTCATCGACAAAAGCTATACGTCTTTGATAAGCTTGGACTTTGTATTGTTGTCCTCTCCTGTTCGCACGGTTCATCCAGCTTTGATAACGCGCTTTAATCCGATCTAAGCCCCGCCAAGCCTCGCTATTCGTTGGGTATCGTTTTAACACAGCCTCGTAACACGCAAGCGCAGTCCCGCCTTCGCCGGTGGTTAAACGCTTGGCTTTAAAATGGGTTTCGCACTCCGCTAACTTTTGCGATAAATCGAAAGCATGGGCGGGCATGGTTATAAAAATTAAACTCAATATTAGGGGGATATATTGCATAGTTAAATGCTCTTGGTAAATTATTATGTGTGTGTGCATTATGATAAATTTGTTGAGCCAATGTCAACAAGATTATTTATTTAGTACAACTAATTGAGAAATAAACGAATTTAAAACCGCCTGTAGGGGCAACCTTGCCTCGAAAATTCAATTCGTTTATTTCCTAATTAGTTGTACTAATGTCTTGTGAAGGGGTACAGTTGTTTCGGGATACGAAGTAACGGAGCTGGCGACGTTCAATCCGCTTCGCGTAATGAACGAAACATCAGAATGATCGAGTCCGAATAAAACCATTATCACTTGAGCCGGTTTGTTTTTATTCGTTGTTTGGCATTAGTTGTACTCTCATTTTTGTTACGATCTTTCAGTACAACGCTTGCTATCAATAATCTGTACTGAATCATGAATTTTCGGGTATTTTAAAATTTTATTGTCTGAATCAGAATTTTCAGAATTTGAGAATTTTCAGAATGAATAAATTATTAAGGATTTATTTAAGGTTTTATTCTGTTAATTCTCAAATTCTGAAAATTCTGATTCAGACAAAATACATGACAATTCATGATTCGGTACTTATCAGTCTTGGCAATGGGCATTATTCGTAATTTTCTCATTTGAACAGCTCGTCTAAATCTTCAACCTCTATCCACTGATCCTTTTCAAATTCCTTTCTCGCTTGTTCTAACCGCCTTTCATTCGCAGGAGATGAGAGTAAATAGGTAGTTTCATCGTGTTCACGTTTTGATTGGCTTTGCGATTGTGCTGCCAAGTTATCCCTGTTTGATGATTCAGAGTCGGTTTCTTCGGTGATAGAGATAATAACTCTTTTTCCCCATAATAATTTGGGTATTGTAGCATTTAATCTGCCGTATTGATTAATTTCTGCATGTAAAATCATAGTGTTACACCCCAAATCCAACTAATGTGCTTTAACGCTCTTTCTTAAATAAAACTCACCTTGATGGTATTATACATAACAAATTGAGTATGCCACAAAAAATTGACTGTTGTTATAATATAATATAAGCACAGAATCCTGAAAATTTATAAACAATCCATGACAAACAATAACACTTTAATTTTAATAGACGGCTCATCCTATCTCTACCGTGCCTTTCATGCCGTACCCTCATTCTTTAATTCTCAAGGAATGCCAACAGGTGCCATCTATGGCATGACTAACATGCTCAAAAGTCTGTTACAGGACTA
>LUTY01002850.1 GCA_001640045.1 Candidatus Thiomargarita nelsonii
CGAATCTCACGCCCACTATCCACCTGCCACAGTTTGAGGGTTTTATCCTGACTGCCCGACAAGGCGAGTTTGCCATCGGGGGAGAACGCCACGGCGTTTACCTCAGAGAAATGTCCCAACTGTACAAAGACATCAGGTGGTGTCGTCGGTGTGCTTGGCTGCCATGAAGCTTGATACGTTTTCGGCTCAGTTGTTACCGTTGGCTCAACGTTATCCGGTTCCACCGTGGCAGGTGTCTGTTCCTCTTGACCCAAATTAAACACTTCTGTTAGCTTGTCGGTCGCTTGTTGTATGTTCTGGCAACCAGACAGGGAAATAATTAGCGTGACTAAAATTAAATAGCGTATAATGTGCATTGTTTGTTATCAGTTATCAGTTATCAATTTTGTGAATATTATCTGGAGTCCACCTTCGGTCTGGGCGGATCAAATGTATAATGTGCATTGTTAGTTATCAACTGATGTTACGCATTGCCGTTTCTAGGCATTAGATACCAGTCAAGTACAACGGATTAGGGGTCTAAACGGATTGAGTTATACCTCAAATCCGTTGTACTAGACTAATCCCAAAAATCTGTTTATACCCCAAATCCGTTGTACTAGACTTTTTGAAGTGAGCGTGCGTAACATGAGTTATCAAGTTTGTGAATATTATCTGAGCTTGAAAATTATGTCAACCCATAAAGTTTTTGTCGAGTACAACTAATGCTCAACAATGGAGTTAGCTTTAAGCCAAGCTGAGCCACTGCAAAAACGCGGCAAAGACTCAAATCGCAAACCCAAAATGCCACACAACATGCTTTAGTCATCGGTATCAACCACTATAAAGTCGCCGAACGGCTCAACTTAGCAGGAGCCATCATGATTTTCTCGTTCCCACGCGGAGCAAAGGAATGCCTGCCTGGACGCTCCGCGTCCTGCAACAAATGAAGATGACAACATGGGATAGAATTATCGGCTCGATTACGCTAAGAACCTTTGTGTTTGTTCGGATGAGACTCAAAAATAATCGCTTTTTCCAGATAAATACCCGATATGACAGACGAGTGTACATATTTGACACTATTAGTCACCTTGAATACTTGATTGATTTCCTTTACAAAAGGATCAGTCGTTTTTAAAATGGTTGAGCGTATAATTTTTCTCCTGATGGCTTGGCTAAGATGCTTATTAAGTACTGTCACTAAATCTATTAACGCCGCTTTCAACATTAAATTGTCATACGCCGGCGCACTGACAATCAAATTCCAATCGGTTACATCATACTCAAAAGCCTTGAGCATAAACAATGAGATAGGTCCATTTTTTTGTTTAAGTGCTCTTATCGTCTGACGAAACTCTTTTACCAATATTTCATGATCCATCTTAATACCCCATTAGGTTTATCACGTATAGCATTAAGGATTTGTTCAGCCTCATCTTTTGAAACCGAACCCTTGGGTTTATATCTCATCTCTGGAGACCAAGGAATTGTTATAGACCAATTTGCATACAATTCAACCGGTGCCAAATTAATCTTTTCTTTAAGTCCTGATAACAACAGAAGTTGATCGAAGTCATGAACGGCATAAGCCGATTTTAATCTACCTGAAGAGGGATATTCAGAAATGTCTAATAACTTACAAATTCTTGCTTTTAAGGCAAATTCAATGACATAACCACTCAAGTAAACCGCACCGTCATATAACCCTGTATCAAACAGCGTTTCTGCTTCTTCTAATCGAAGTTTAGCAAGTTCTTTTAATTCGTTTCGAGTAGGCATAGAACATTTTGCAGTGAATTTTCGACGCTCCGCGTCGGGGCAGGCATTCCTTTGCAGAGCAAAGGAACGAGAAAAATAGTGTATAATGTGCCTTGTTTGTTATCAGTTATCAGTTATCAGTATTGTGATATTTTGTCAGAATTTACAGAATTTTTTAATAATTTTCAGAATTAAATCCATAAAAATCATATAAATTCGTAACTATGTCCAGTCAACAAACTCGCATTATACTTCATTTCAAATTCAAGAATTTTATGTTGACTATCTGCTTTTGCTACTGGCATTTTGGTAACGGGAGGGTTTTGATCTAATACGCTAGCAATTACAAATAATTTTTGATTGTTTTGATAGCTACT
>LUTY01002851.1 GCA_001640045.1 Candidatus Thiomargarita nelsonii
TGTCGTTGGCAGGTACGCAACAATTGTGGACATTCAGGGCACGAGATTTTAACCGGCTCATCCACTGGGGGCGTGGGCAAATCATGGCGCCCAGAAAAAGAAAATTTCTCATTTAAGGCATTCGAGTACTGCGGTTGTTGCTGACCATGAGTCGCTTTAATCACCGCCATCCGAACTTCCGTTAAGGCATCCGCGATTGACAAATTAGGTGCCTGAATCCATTTAAGCAACTGTTTGACATAAGGACTATTTTTTCCCTTTTTACCATCTAAAGCTGGCTTACCTGGTGCGGCTGCATAAGCAATCAACGAGCCAGGCACATCCGATTGCTTTGCCATACCTGGCGGGATTGCTTGGCCTTTAGCCCACGATTTGACAAAGGACGGCGGAGTACGACAAGCATCTAAAAACACTAAATTCACGGCATTTGAGACCTGAGTCATCGCCTTTAACACATAATCGACTGACACGGTTTCATAGGGCAGATCATAAGCCTCTTTTAATGACTCACTGGCACCGATTGGAATTAAGTAATTGATGCCCCCCTCTTGGAGACCATGACCAGAGAAATAAAACAAACCCACCCCAGGGCGTTCTCTTAATTGCCGCCCAAAAGCCCGAATAGCATTTGTCATGCCCCTACGATCTAAATTGAATTTTTCAATGACATGAAAACCTAATTTCCGCAAGACTTTAGCTAAGGCGCGTGCATCCCGAACTGGGGCACTTAATGGCCCATCTTGATAGGCGGCATTGCCAATCACTAAGGCAGTGCGGGGGGTGGCAGATAAGACTGGTTGAGTTAGGATTAAGCCTAATAAAATACTAGCTGTTATTTTTAACATTGGTAAATTACCTCTTTAGGAGTCCAAAATTTATTTTGGACGAGCCGACGTCCAAGATAAATCTTGGACTCCGACATAGCGAGAATTCTAGTTTCTGATCCAAAAAACCGTCTCAGCGCGAGCCACTGGACGAGCCGCATTCTGCCGTTCGACAACATTTAGATCCTTAGAAACGAGTTGGAAAATATACTGATTAAAATCATACTGATCCATATAAATGGGCCGAACATTAGCACAACAAGTACCGATTAACTTTTCCAAACCCTTGACACCCTTGATGACATAACGAAAATTAGGATTATCACCCGGAATAAAGAGAGTATGCCCTTTCGGGACAAAATTATCCGGTTGAAAACGATTAGGAAAAATAACGGTTCTATCACCAGAAGCCCCGATATTTAACAAAGTGAGATAACAATCAACAGCGGGCGTCACCCGAACATTGACCTGATCCCCAGGATAATAATACAGCTTATCCGTATCCAAATTGAGCTTATCACCAACAGAACGAGGACGCACTTCAAATACAAGCTCAGTATCATTATACACATTCACCCGGTTAGATTGGCGCAGCACCACATTTAAATCTTTACTCACCACATCAGAAGAAGCACTCAATTTTTGATAAGGTCCCAAAGCCGTGGATAAGCCGGGTTGACTGAAAAAATCTAGGGGTTGGCTTGTCGCAATGATCTTAATCAACTCACGCCCGGGCGGCCCACTGACCTGGAACATTTCAGGAGAGCCCTCAACCGGCGGTATTCTAAGGACTTGATTAGCTTTAATCCGGTTATTGGGACGATATTTATTCGGAAAAATAACCACAGCATCCCGCCCTGAAGAGCCAACATCAATGATGGTTAAATAAGCATCTTGATTAGATTTGACAAAAAAAACCACCTCTTCACCAAAATAATAAACAGGGAGTTCCCCGCTCAAAGCTTGCCGCTCAACCCAAGCCGTCACCTGAAGCGCTTGACTGCGAGGCGCATCAATATTGCTCACCCAAGGACGTTGCTCAACATTCAAACTATCATCATCCACGAGACGAGAGAGACCTTTGTTGGCTCCATCGGCATACACAGACACACTGATGAAAAATAGAATTAAATATAATCTCATTATTGACCTCCAAATTTAGGAGTCCCACGCCGGCGCGTGGGAACCATTAATAATTATATCATAATTCAAAAAGCACTTGGCTGTTGGGACTGTTAAGGAACGTGCATGTAATAAAGTTTGCAACTAAACCTGCCAGGTTTTCAAAACCT
>LUTY01002863.1 GCA_001640045.1 Candidatus Thiomargarita nelsonii
AGGGCGAAAAGAAAAGCCATCGCTAATTAAATTTAAGCCTAGCCTTTTTAAAGCCTTAATGGTTTGTAAATCGAAGGAATTAGAGGGAGCTACCCAAATCTCAGGCGTGATATTATTTTCCTTGAAGATATTTAAACCACTTTGAAGTTTGTGATATTGAGTTTCTTCATCTATGCCAGCAAACTCACTCTGCATTTTCAGGCAAAGCAAACCTCTGTCTTGAGTCACATATTGATGTTGATAACCATGCAAGCCAATAGTCCACCCATTATCCTGCCATTTTTTTACACGCTTCCAAAAATCAGAGGCCGGCTCGCTGATAAAAAACGATTTATCTTTATTGTCGGGAATCACAGCAATGATTGGTTTAATATCATTTTCAATTAAAATAGTTTCAAGATCATTCCAAATGGCCCAATCCATTGTTGGGCAAATATCATCAAATCTAATCAAATATTTAGCAGTCATGGCTTTTATTCGATGAGTTGTTTTTTACAGTGAGCAAGTGAAATAAATGATATTACAAATAGTTATATAATAAATGAACATTCAATTAATTGTTATAATAGGTAAGTATTAACGCAATACTCATTACAAATATGAAAGAAACTATTATGTATCTAAGTTGATAATCAAAGGAATAAACTTTTTCTGAAAAGTAGTTATGTATATAACTCCTAAAAAAAGACGCAATTAATGTAGCAAGTACAATACCATCTAATCCCCAGAATTGTCCCAATATATAACTTAATGAAAGATTAATAATTAATGCAAAATAAGTAATGTATAAAACTTGGATTGTTTTTCTTGCAATATTAAAACCTATACCGGTTAGCCTGACAGATTGCATAAACAACACTGATGCTGCTAAAACGGCTAGCAAATAAGAATGATTAATATACTCCTCATTTCCTCCAAATATAATGATTATCCAGTTTGATAAAAAAATGAAAAGAATAAAAGCTAATGCTATTAGAATAAAGTAATATTTGAAAATCACTCTGATTAATTGTGCTCCATCAGATGAATTATAATTTTTCATCATAAGCGGTAAAAAACCAGTGGAAGTGATATGAACTAGCAGAGATGGAATCGTAGCCACTCGGGCGATGAGTGCATATATTCCAACGGTCTTCATATCTAATAAATATAGCACAATCATTCGATCCGTGAATTGAAATAAATAATGCCCAATGTAACTCGGCATATAAGGTAAAGATAAACCAAAAAGCTCCTTGACCAATTTTTTCCAATCATGAATCAAACTGAAATTAATTATATAATCTCGTACTATAAATAAACTCAATAAACTTCCTATGACTGAACCAATTATAAGACCTACAAAGTAGAAAACTATGGAAGTCTTTACAAATAAAACTAAAATTAAACCGATTAAGACTCCAAATAAAGCCGATAATACCTGTATTAATGCGGCTTGTTTAGCTTTTCCTATCCACTTAACAAAATTAAAAACATTATAAGTAATTAATGAAAAAAACGTATATATAAACAATAGGTGCCATATTTCTTTTGAAAATAAAATCACAAAATATAAGTGAATAAAAAAACTGAATATTAACCAAGTAATAACAGTTACTATGAGATTAACAACGAGAGTAAAAACAAATAAGAATGATAGCTTCTTTTGGTCTGAGACAGATTCAGCCAGTAAGATAGCTAAACCTGAATCCATGCCTAGCCCTACAACGGCAATCAAAAAAGTATTTGTCAATATAAAAAGATCATATATGGCAAATTGTTCTACTGAGAAAGTTCTTGTTAATATAGGAATAACAATTAATGCCAGCGAATGTACAAATAAAGCGGCTAGCATATATACACTACTATCCCGCAATCCCTGTTTAAATAGACTCATGATTTTTCCTAATTTGGCACTATTGCGTTTTTTCAGTATAGATTTTCTGCATCAAATCTATATATTCATCTGCTAATCCAACACCCAAATTATCATTAAACCAATTAAGAGAAGCTTTACCTATGGCTTTATATTTCTCTGGATTATTTTTATAATCTGCAAAATACTGATAAATTTCATCTGTCTCCAAAGCATGTAATATAGGTGCAGAATAAAACTTACTATTAGGGTTTTCCAGTTGCCCTTCCATATTTGTAATTAGTGGGATGCCTTCAGAGAGTATTTCATATGAAGTCCCTGCTATGCCTAATATACCAAGACGAAATTGATCACAACCAAAAGTTGCTTTTCTCAAGCCTTGTACAATATACTTACGTTCCATTTTAGGCATCCAACGTACATATTTTTCTATATTTAATTCCTGAATAAGTTGTTTCGATGCCTCAACATCCTCACCATATTCAAATAATATTAGTATTGGAGCTAAATAAATATTATGAGAAACGATCTTTGTAAATGCTTTGATAATTTTGTCATTTCTTTTTATACCGCCATGGACCTTGAAATCACTCATGTGATCAGTATCAGTACACCAAATTTGCCTAGACTGATTAAATACGATGAAATCATGCTTATCTAAAAAATCCCAACGACTCTCATCATTTTCAATCCGTGGTTGGTTATAGACCATTGGTATTCCTAACTCCAAACAATCAACGCCTAATTGTTCCATAGCTTCTCTATATAGGGTATTACTTTTTTCACTTATTATATATCTGCACTCTTTGATAGCTTGTCTTTGATATTTTGACCAATCTAGTTGGGCAAGATAGTAAAAAATCTTTCTCGCTTTCAATTTCACAAAAACGGATTCATACAAATCCGAGCCATAGGATATAAATATATCTACTTTTATACCAGATTGATGTAACAATGCCAGTGACCAACCGCAAGCAATAAGTATGTCATACTTTTTTAGTTCCTTCAAATCAATCTTCTTAAAAGATAAAAACCATGATTTGAAAGTCGTTGGAAATTCGTGTACATAATCGCTCAATTCTGAAGGGTTTTGAAAGGTATCAGCTTCTGGACGAAAATGCTCATACATATCCGGCATCAAATATAAATGAGCATCTATATCTCTATCTCGCAGATAGCGACACAAAGAAAAGAAATTGTTATTCATATTATCAATTAAGGCAACTTTCATCTCTATAGTTCTCCTATCATTTTTATTGTCACAATTTTAACAACAGCATTGGGTAAGTTTTTTTTGAAGTCCTCTCTCAAACCTCGGATCAATTTCCCATGCTTCCAATCTCTTCTAGTTTACTTGATTGCTCTAACAAAAAAGCTGGTTCGATATTCACCTCTTTTCAGTTCATGCCACCCGTCAAGTTTCAGGTCTGTGTGTTGTAATAACGATTTCAAATTATCAAATGTTATCCGAGTAAAACGAAATACATCCTCGGCAAGTGTTGGGCATTCAAGACGCTCATACCACTCTGGTGAACGTTCCGGGCGTGGTTCTTCTGGTTTCTTTTCATGGATCCAAATGTTGACTTGTCCCCCCGGTTTACAAACTCTCTTCGCTTCCGCTATAGGCACAAACGGGTCAACCATATGATCTAATGAGGTTGCAAATATAACATGGTCAAATACCTTTTTTTGAAAAGGTAGGTACTCACCAAATGCCCTGAGCTTTACATAGTCAGCTTCTACATCACCAGCCAACGGTTCTACACCTATAAAATCTACTTCCATTGATGGAGAGCCAAAGTATGCTGGCCACGGTTGAGGACCACACCCTACATCTAGCACTAATCCTTTGAACTTACAAAAAGCCGCGAACTCATTTACCTCATTTCCTTCCACAACCGAAAGGTTCTGCTCAGGAGCCATTCTATAAGAAACAATTTGATTATTTTCTAATTTCTGCCATGTATCCCATAAAGTTGAAGATATTTGGCGATGTTGAGAGGGAACCATATTCCATGAGTAAGCGAGATGCTCATATACCTCACCACATGTTTCACATATGATACTTTTACCCACGGTAGGTAACCTATTAATAGCAGCCTTACAAGATGGACACGCTAATATGGTATTAAGCTTGGTTTTCATTAGTTTCACATGCTCCTTTTCTATAATGCAAAATCAAAAAATATGGTAGTCCCCACAAAGCCATGCCTGTATTAAGAACAGCATTGACCGTTTGTTGATCAGCTTGAGTGACCCATGGTTTCAAAGGTGGAATCATTGTTTTATTTAAGGAATTTTTTCAACCACCATTCTACATTAAGCAGTGACCAAACCAGTAAACGTCGGTTCTGCCGCCCTTCCAAATGTTCCATTACCAGATTGGATACCGTATCATAATCAAGATATTCGTATAACCACGCCTGTCGGTTCAGAATCTCACGACGTACATAATCAATGCTTTCTCCCTTAAACCAACTGGCATCAGGTGCTGAAAAGCCCTGTTTATCAGCTTCTGCTATATCAGACGGAATATAACGCGCCATCACTTGACGTAGCAGCAATTTTCCATCATTGGTTTTTTTGAAGTATTTTGCGGTTTTTCCGCCCGGTTCATTTTCATTCAGTCGTACCACTTCACCTAGATTGCGTAATTTGACGCTAACCGGCAAACGCATGGCAAAATCAACCAAGTCATTATCCAAAAAAGGCACTCGTGTTTCTAAACTATGTGCCATACTCAATTTATCTTCTACCGTCAATAAACCATGTAGGAAAGTTTTAGCCTCAAAATACAGTGAGTGGTTAATGTAATCTTCAGGGCGCGTTAGCTGGGAAACCTGATTGACAAAGACATCACGGAAAATATCCCGTGTCCACACCTGGCTTACTTCATCCCTGATTGGCTTAAACACTTGCCTGAGCATCCTGTTTGGAATCAGCCGCTGCCAATAATGGTAATATTTATCAATATA
>LUTY01002853.1 GCA_001640045.1 Candidatus Thiomargarita nelsonii
AGTATCAATCAGATGACAGATGTTCTTGAAAAAATGTTGTAGGCCAAACGTCAGCTACTGTTAGCTATCAGCCACGAACTGCGAACACCGATGACACGGTCAAAGGTTTCTCTCGCATTATTGGAAGACTCTACATACAAACAGGCTATTGATCAAGATTTACAGGAAATGGAAAAGCTGCTCAATGAATTGTTGGAAACTGAACGACTCAAAGGGCATGTTGTACTCAAGCGCACATCAAGCTCTTTGAATACATTGGTCAAATCGGTTATCAGCGACTATTTCAGTGACAAACCCATCCATGCGTTCTTGGAACGGTCATTGCCCACATTACAGTTGGATGAAACTCGCCTCCGCTTGCTCATCCGCAATCTGCTAGAAAATGCACTTAAATACCAGCCCTCCAGCGCGAAACCCGTTGAGATTCATACTCGAAAGGAAAATAATGCTATTCTATTAATTGTTGAGGATCACGGTGCTGGCATAGAAGCCGAACATATTCCTCACCTGACTGATCCTTTCTACCGCGTTGATCCATCGCGTCAGCGCAAAACGGGGGGTTATGGTCTTGGACTTTACCTTTGTCGACTCATTGCAGAAGCGCATGGGGCTCAATTAGAGATTTCCAGTGAACTAGGACGAGGTACTCGTGTTAGTTTGAAAATTTCACTCTTTGCGGAGCAAAGATGAAGGCATTCCCACGCAGAGCGTGGGAACGAGAAACCGCAGATAGAGTCATGGTAGATGCTGCTAATCTATTGGGTTTTCAGCTGGTTAGTTTAAAACATGAAGTTTTGTTTCGGGAATGGAGCGGATTTCCCGAAACCCTCGACTGAGTTTAGCTTCGCTGACTTCGTATCGGGAAATCCGCTCCGCTCCATTCCCGAAACAACGAAAAATCTTGATAGCGTCAACTGATTAAGCTCTTTAACAGCCACGATTGATAACAATAGTTCACCTATCAGAAAAAAGCCGACTTCTTTTGAGATAAGTTCCTGCTCATGGTAAATCGCCGTTATTTGTTTTTTATGCTGAAATTCAATTTGAGCCATTTGTAATTCGTAATAAAAGGCTCTTCGATAAATTTGAGGAAAATAGCCTGCCCCAAGTGTCACCAAAATTCGATTGGCAATCAATAGCAAATCTTTAATTTTTTCCTTTTCCTTGAGTTGCACTTTGCTAAAATCAAACCTATCTGTGAGCGGTGTTTTTTTGTTGGTGTTATTAGGAAACGTTTGATGATACAATGATTTGCCACCAAAGTTCGCCAAGATACCAAGCGGTTTGTTATAGCCTTTCAAATACGAAATCAGTTGGGCTTTATGGAGAGCTAATATTTCAGGCACGGCTTTTAATTCGACAATGACAAGGTTTTCAACGAGAATATCAATGATATAATATCCCATTCGTTGATCAAAATAAAAAACCTCAAATTTTTTTTGGCGTTCGGCTTGCAATTTTTGAGATTGTAATTCTAATTCAAGGGCTTGTTCGTATGTATCTTCATCCCAGATATTCGCCAAGTCATTGTGTACTCGGAAAAGACAGCCGTTGATTTTATAGGTTAAGTTTCTGTGCATGGTATTTCTAAACCGGTAATAACTACAGGGTTTGTAGATAAGTCTAATCAAAAAACATAATTACAGGGTTTGTATTTTAGCATGGATAAGTCTAAATTTAGTACAACGGATTCGGGGAATAAACGGATTGTTCATCAAGGGTTAGGAGTGATCTCCCCAAATCCGTTGTACTAAGGGATAAGTCAAAACCGAATATATTGAGTTGTTGCAATCCCCGCATTGTTTTGCTTTTGACTTATCCTTTTTTAAATGTAATCCGTGTAGTTATTGGTTTTGACTTATCCTTTTTTAAATGTCATTTTCCCTTCATTTTGGCCCTGCAAATTTCTAAATATTTTAGAACTCTTACAGTATGAAAATGCTTTGCCCCAAACACTTTTTCAAAAATAGATAAGGCACGTTGATAATAAGATTCAGCTTCCTTATAATTCTTGTTACGTTCAAAACAAATAGCTAACCACCATAGAGAAATCGCCGTGTCGGGATGCTCCTTGCCCAAGACTTTTTCTCTGATGGCTAAGGCGCGTTTGTAAAG
>LUTY01002854.1 GCA_001640045.1 Candidatus Thiomargarita nelsonii
CGTTGTGCCAACAATCGCTTCATTGAGTGCCTGTTTATTACCAGAACCAGTCACATCCTGATTCAAAATAACCGAAGCTGCCGGTGTCACTGTTTGGGTAGCTGTTACAATAACATCTGCCTCAATATAGTTGGCTGCTTGTTTCGAGCCACTCACATTACCGACTTGATCTTCTTTAAGAACCTTTTCTATGTCTTGGTCAAGCAATGTAACTGTACCATTTGGTACATAAACAATGTTACCACCTTGGAGTGAACCTGAGACAGGACCACCCGAATTCCCCTGCGTAAAACTAACAGAAGTACTCGAAACAACATCTTGGTCAACGTTCACAACATCCGCATTGGCAGCGAGATCATAGACCGTATTGATACCTTGGATACTATCCTCCGCTGGGCCTTGCTCTACGTTCGTAGTGACGGTACCATACGATTGGACTAGCTCCCAGCTAGCCGCCATAGCACCACCCGACAGACAAAGGCTCACTGCGGATGCAAGCACTGTTTTTTTAAGGTGTTTCATTATCAGGATTCCTCAAAGTTGAATAAATAAACTAATCACACCCCCCGCACATAAATCGCCGTTGGGTGATGTCGGTTATAGGTAGCAATAGATATGCCAACTCATCGTTTAGGTAGAATATGTCTTAAAATCAATAATTTAATATTTAACGTCGCCTTTCTAAAAAAGACAGATTGAAAAAGAAATTTATTTGTAAATTCAATGCTATATATCTATATTTCCGTTTTATTTTACTTTAAGAATTATTGATAACTGATTTATTTTAAATAAAAATATCAATACTAAGTTCTTTTCAATATTTTTATTATCATTTTGATACAAATTTTATCAAAATGATAATTTTTTATTATTTTGAGAATATGAGTACAGCTAATGGAGGACAACGAATAAAACCTGATAGGAACGATAGGCAATAGTCACATTTAGTACAACATTTAGTACAACTAATTGGGAAATAAACGAATTTAACAAAAATTCCATTCGTTTATTTCCTAATTAGTTGTACTAATCTTTGATAAAGTTAGTACAACTAATTGAGAAATAAACGAATTTAAAGACAATTCCATTCGTTTATTTCCTAATTAGTTGTACTAATCTTTGATAAAGATTAGTACAACTAATTGAGAAATAAACGAATTTAACAAAAATTCCATTCGTTTATTTCCTAATTAGTTGTACTAATTTTTTTTAGAAAAATACGAGAGCCAATATGCGAGCCTTTATTCGTTGTCCGCCATTCGTTGTACTAACTGTCACAGTAGTGAGTACAGATCATGGAGGACAACGAATAAACCAAATTCATTTCTAAAATAGCTTAATTTCAACTTTTATATATATATCATTATCGCTTGAGCCGGTTTTTTTATTCGTTGTTTTACATTAGTTGTACTCTCATTTCTAAAATAGCTTAACGAATTCTGCCGTTGGAATGACTTGGATACTAATCCCATCTACCTCAAAATCTTCACGACTATCATAGCTAATGATAATCCGGGTTTGTTAGACTGCCAAAAATCGCGCATTGTTTATCACACCGGACTTGATAGCACCAACTCACTTGCTATATTGAAGGTTTTATTCATCTTTTTAACAAAGAACAGAGAAAGCCTTAAAACTACGGAGTCCAAACTTTAGTTTGGAAATTAAATCTTGGTCTCCCATTTATTTTCGATTGTACGGTTGATTTTGATATTCCACTTCTTTAAGTCCTTGTAAATTGTGGCTGGACCAATTTCTAAACATTCGGCTGCCAGCTTAACATCGCCCTTGCAAATTTCGAGTGCCTCTAAAATCGCTTCTCTTTTGACCAGCCATAATGGGCGAATCTTTGTGTGGGGGTATCGATGGTTCAAGGGGGGGTCTGGCTCTTCATCGAGTGCTGCACGTAACATGGTGGCGCTGATCTTTTCAGTGTCATCCAACAAAACCACGTTATGAATAACATGCTGCAATTGCCGTATATTACCCCGCCATTCTTCATTCAAGATAATATTTTCAGCCTCTGATGTAAATCCATTACAAAATTTATCCTCAAGAGATGCGTATTTTCTGAGAAAGAATTGGGCAAGCTGTAACACATCTTCTCCACGCTC
>LUTY01002855.1 GCA_001640045.1 Candidatus Thiomargarita nelsonii
TATCGGGAAATCGTTCCTCATTCCCGAAACATCAATCCAGCGACTTAATAATTTACAGTTACTTAGTAGGGATTATATGAACAACAGCCATTCTCCGCTGCTCTGTAAAAGCTATTAAAGGAAGGAGCATGTGTGTAATTGGGACACATATTAGATGTAGTTCCAACGAAATTCGACTCACAGCCCATTCTATAGCTCCCCCCACAAATCGAGCCCTTTATATTTATGTTTTTAGCCGTAAAAGTTGGAGCACGCTTAATCACAATGGCAAGACGACAGAACATTTTTGCAGACCATTCACCATTTGCTTTACCGAGCATCTCACACTCATTCACGCACCTACCGACCACAAGCTCCAAAACTTCCGTTAGGCCATCAATGAACCCATTACCAAACTGTTCAGCAGAGCGCCCCTTATACTTTGTCCCAATATCATTTATCGCATCATCCACGCCATTTCCCACGATTTGAACAAATATACTTGTCTTCGTGCAGTCCTCACCGATGTTCTTCCAAGCATTATTCGCCAAACCTTTCGCAGATTTATAGGCGATATTATAGAAACTACTACGAGTATTGACGGGCCGGTGGGGTTGGGGCTTGGATACGGGGGGCTGGGGTACGGTCAGACAGGCAGTTTGGCTGTTCTCCCAATTTTTGCCGACAACCCTCTTAAGCCACTGGCTCAGCGCCAAGTCAGAAGCGGTTAAGTGGTTGTTGTCTAAGCTAAAACTCCACAAATCATTCAGGTTCATGAGCTCAACGGGGATATTTCCACACAGATTGTTGTTCTTTATATTGAGAACATTTAAATGGCTTAGCCCTTTGATTTCTGGCGGGATGATACCACTGAGTTGGTTGTACTGTAGGTACAATCTTGTCACATGTCCCTTCTTACACTGTATTCCATGCCAACTACAAGGTGTATTCGTTACAAGCCAGCCACTGTTCTTTTTCCATTGTGAGCCATTCGTGTTATTATATAGCGCGATAAGGGCTTTGCATTCAGCGGTCGGGATTTGGGTTACTTTGCCGCAGTCAGTCTGCGCGGGCAAATTGGGAGACAGTAAAGCCAGCCCAAATAGCCATAGTAAATATGTTTTTTTTAACATAAAGATTTGTCCAATTATAATTATGTATTGCTAGGAAGAGTCCAAGATAAATTTTGGACTCCCCTAAGTTTAAATATTTTCGCTTCACACCGATCACAGTCAATCTTGAGCGGTGTGAAGCTTCAACAGAGCCAACTATATCATAAATATTTTAACAAAGGCAAATTATTAAACAATAAACTCAGAGCCCCGTCAAAGTCCTATCAATTTCAAAGCACGATGAGGCTTCGCAGCAATGCTGACGCAATATTTCCGGCATTTTTACCCGATTTACTACTGTAAATTTCAATGGGTATCCCACGTTAAGGTCTGAATTGGTGCCCTTGATTTTGCTTGATAAGTTGCAAGCGATTGAAAATCAGCAGGGTCGTGTCCGCAATGCTGAGCGATGGGGTCCTCGGACTTTAGATTTGGATATGTTGCTTTATGGTAATAGACAGTCACAAAACCCCCGATTGATTTTACCGCATCCGGGTTTGTTTGAGAGGGCTTTTGTGTTGTATCCTCTATCAGAGTGTGCCCCCGATTTAGTTTTGCCGGATGGACAAAGTGTTTATGATTTGATGCAGCGTTGTCCGGCTCAGGGGCTTTGTCGGGTGGATTAGCCAATTCACGCGACGCGGAGCGTCGCCACAGGCATTCCCACGCAGAGCGTGGGAACGAGAACATGAAACCTATGCGTATTTTGTCCATAGAAAAAAATACCCAAGATTATTTGAATCTGCGTCAGGTGTTGGATGAGCAAGCCAATAATTTTAACATGGATTGGGCACCCAATTATGAGACTGCCTTAAAAAAAATTGAAAATAACAGCTATGATGTTTATTTGCTTGGCTATGATGCCAAACAAACAGAACAACAGCATTTTTTTGATTTTTTGTATCATTTTAACAACATTCCAACCATTTTACTGACTAAAAATAATGAGTCTGTTAATACCATGTTGCTGCCATTAATTGATGCAATGGATATTTTTTATTAATTGGTACAAGTTGATCACG
>LUTY01002856.1 GCA_001640045.1 Candidatus Thiomargarita nelsonii
AGGTGCTCGCATTATAACAGGATTATATGATTTTTTGAAAGGGCTTATCATTGCCCACATTCTCTGTTCCCAAACCGATAGCCCCTAAAGATTGGGCAGGGCCACCTTTCGCGCAAAGGTCATAAAACATGTCCCGCCAAATTTCAGTCTCATCGGCAAGCGGATGCTCTTTGCGATATTTCTCATCAATACCAATGGCATCAAGAAATCTCAGGAATAAACGAGGATGTGCGACACCATCAACCCATTCCTTTTCGATACCAATCTCTTTCAGTGCATTTGCATCCTCGTCACTGACTTGACCCGTTTCTTCGGTCAAGTTATGCAGCAGTTCTTTCCTATGATCGCGGTCTTTCATCAGCGAAATCGTTGCGGTCAGGTAGCGTAAAAAATCACCGCTGTAAGCTTGATACTGATAAGTCAAGTCCTGGAGAGCACCGACAATATTTGGCACCTCACCCTTGGCCAGTCGTTTCAGGTAAGGATGGTTGACTGCACGGTGGTGTTCAGCCCGCTCGCAAAGATTTTTGACATATTCTCTTGCTGAATCTGTGGTCGATGTATGGTTTGACATTTTAGCTCTCTCTCTCTTATAAATAGATTAAGGAATATAAAAAAATACTATGATAACCAAGTTTTCTTCTCTTGAAGAAACTTGCTCCCTATTTATCGCAATGATTGTGCCACTCATCAAAAATAATGTTATTTATTTTATTTTACAAGTAGTTATATGAAAAAAAGTATAAAAATATTATGAAAGACTATTAATAAATTTTCTGCCATTATGTCAGATTAAGTGAATTTCAATTTTCTTTGTATTCGTTATTTTCACTTAAATATTATTTATTTATTTTTATTGTGCCAATTTGACATAATGGCAGAAACACAGAATAAACTTATAGGAATTCTCAGTTAATCTATTCTGCCAATCTGGCAGTTTATAAGGTAATGCCATTAAGTTCATGGCGGGGTGGTATCCTAATTCAGTAAATAATAATATTATAACATTTTGTTAAAGAATGCCTTCTTTTTAACTTTATTGAAAAGTATCTCATTAAGCCTCATCTCATATTTCCACCTAAAAAGCTAGGTAAATAAGCCGTAACAATATGACAAGAGAAACACATACTCAAAAAACAGGACGCACAAAAAAAGTCAAACGAAATATTGTCTCTTGGATTGCTGGGAGTTTAAATCGACAATTCAGTGTTGCAATGCTCACTGTTTTGAGCATTGTATCTATCATTTGCCTTATTCTATTTCTTGGTCTCTACTACAAACAATTGGCGCAGGAACGTAGCACGGCTTCGATTGCGGTGAATCAACTCTTACAAACTTCTCTTGAAAATGCCATGCTGAAACAGGACATTGATGGTTTACGGGAGATCGTGCAAAAATTGGGGCAACAGCCAGATGTACGTCTCGTTATGATCAGTAATCCAGAACAGGAAATTCGTTTTTCTTCCGATCCGACACTACTCGGCCATAAAATAAGTTGGCCAGAGGGTAGCTTACCGATCCACCCATTAACCCTGTTTAGAGTCAATGCACGCGGTGAAAATGTGCTGCGTAGTGTCAATCCGGTGAGTTGATCTGAGGAATAACGCTTTAAAATAGTACGCACCCTATCTAACTCAGGTGTCTTATCAATTGCCTTCGTCATTTTGACAAGATGGCCTTTGATTATTTGGCTAATGCTGATACCTTGCAAAGCGGCATAAATTTTGGCTTGGTGAAGTAAATTGGTCTCAATGTTTATCGTCAAAGTAGGCATAAGGTTTCACCTCTCGTTTCGGCTCGCGGAAATCCAGCCGTCGTGAAAAATCCTATTTTTTACTTCGTTACTTCGTTTCAAAAAATAGGATTTTTTTGAACTATGAGTTTGGTTGTACGGAAATTTCCGCTATTTTGCACTATAATTATATTAATACCAATTCTGAATTGAATTCCATTTTATGAGTAGTCATCTAAAAATCCTAAACACCAATTTCGTTTCCTTTGCGGAGCAAAGGAACGAGAAAAGTCCAAGATAAATCTTGGACTCCGACAAGCTTAGGTGCTCGCATTATAACAGGATTATATGATTTTTTGAAAGGGCTTATCATTGCCC
>LUTY01002857.1 GCA_001640045.1 Candidatus Thiomargarita nelsonii
GTGGACATCAATGGCGGGGAATACGGGACTGGTTGCCTTTGCTGATTCCGCTCCTCACAGGGGGAATGGAACGCGCCCTACAATTGGCCGAGGCGATGACAGCACGCGGCTTTGCCAATCAGCCAAGCTACGATGCCTTGAGCCAAACGGCAGTTCTTCTCGGATTAGTGCTTCTATTATCGGGCTGGCTATTACGGCTGGTTTGGTCATTCCCAACCCTTGGTATGATACTCCTCCTCACAGGCATCATCGTGATTGGGCTCACCATAAGAATTGTCGGGCGACGCATTCCCTACACCTGCTATCGTTCCCAAGCTTGGCAACGGCGAGATAGCCTAGTCACTCTCTCAGCCATTGTCGTACTTGTCTTATTTCTATTTGATTTGCCCGATCGGAGTTCCATTTTCTATTATCCTTATCCTGCGATAACAATGCCGAGCCTTCATCCGATCATCGCTTTGCTGACTGTTGGGCTGGTGATGCCGGCTTGGGTAACAAAAAAAGCATAATTGCGACGCAGAGCGTCGCGGCATGCATTCCTTTGCTCCGCGTCAATGCCATTAAATTAAGGGCAACCATAAAGGATTGCCCCTACGTTTTTTGTCCGGTTTGTAGGGGCAATCCCTTGTGGTTGCCCTTAATTTAATGGCATTTTTGCGGAGCAAAGGAACGAGGATTTGGCTGTGTTTAACTATTTCCGATGCAAATGATGAATCAAAATTTCACCTTGAGTATTAAATCGTACCGGAATGCCTGATGTGCCCACGCCGGCATGGGTAATTCCCTGCATTTTTTGATAATGCCAATGACCACGATAGTATCTCTTTCCTCGATTCAGATGCTTTATCAAAGGTATGCCGCCCGGCAAACATACTTGACCAGCATGAGTATGACCGCACAGATATAAATCAATGCCCATTTGGGCTGCCAGATCGTACAATTCGGGTGAATGAACTAGGGCGATGGAAAATTCTGTCTCGATCTGTTCCAAGGCATGTAATGCTTGATCAGTGTAATAATAATGCACGTCATCGGTACCGATCAATTGGATTCGCTCATCACCTCGATGAATAAAATAAGATTCATTAATTAACATCTGAATTCCGATTTTTTCCATGGGATTGACCATGTGGCAACCATCGTGATTTCCTAAAATGCCAATGAATCCTTGTCGGCTCTGAATATGCTCAATTAAGTATTTTAAACACTCGATAACGTGTTTATGTTGGCCATGCAGTTTGGTGCGATAATCTCCGGTGAGTACACATAAATCTACGGTACGATTATCTAATAAGCGTAGGATTTTGTCTTCCAATCCTTTCATGCCGTCTAAATGTAAATCTGATAAATGTAAAATAGCCATGCCCTCAAACGCTTTTGGTAAATTGGGAAAAGAGAGGGAAATGTCCCGTAAGATAATATTTTCCGCGTTGCGTACTCCCCGTTTATAGCCCCCTGTCAGATGCAAACAGAATTCAAAGGTTTTCATCATAAATAACAGTTGATACCAGTGATGAGGGCCCCTGTTTCTATAACGTTTGGTTTTCATATTGCTCATTTCCATCCAAAAACGATTAGCAGCCCAGATTTGTCTCAGGTTGATCGGATCAGGGGACAGAGATTGAATAGACAAGTTTGTGTTTTTTATAGGGGGGTGAGATTTCATAGTGTTCTTTTGGTGAAAAAATAAACGTTTCCTAGTGGTTGCGAACTCACTGCCATTTATTTTATTATTAGTGGATATAAATTTTAGAGCCTGAAATGTTATTAATTATATACCCATTTTGCCTCAATATAAAAATTTTTATGAGGGTATGATGAATAAATTTAGCCTTTTTTTTAAATTTAAATTTAAAAACAAATAGTTATGATTGTATCGTGGCTATGATGTCTTTAAAAAAGAGGGGGTCATTTTTCAATCCCAAGAGTTGGGATGGTAAAATGTCGCTTGAGTTTTTTGACAAAAAGCATATAAATATTAGACATCCAAGATAAATCTTGGACTCCTAGCCGCTAATGGATAAATGAGTTGCTATTGATTCTAAACTCGATTATAATTAACCGCTATAAATCATTGGAATGAACGCAATGGCTAATACCCTCTCCTTGC
>LUTY01002858.1 GCA_001640045.1 Candidatus Thiomargarita nelsonii
TGTTAAGTCAAATGTCTTTGCTAAATTATTCGCCGCTAAGCCATCTCCCCAGTATAGTTGGGTTTCTAAGTAGGCGAATCGAATTAAGGTGTCAAATTTCATGACATATAACTTTGCAATTAAAGGGACTAAATTGGATAAGTCGTTGATTTACAGTTATAATGAGTACAACGAATTAGGAAATAAACGAATGAGCGTTTTTTTATTAACTTCTTAACTTATTGAAGTTAAATATTTTTATTCGTTTATTTCCTAATTCGTTGTACTCTTTTTAAGATTGAGTGCGTAAGTCCTATATCTTGGATAAGTCGTTGATTTACCTTGAGTACAACGAATTAGGAAATAAACGAATGAGCATTTTTTTTTATTAACGGATTGAATTAAAGTATTTTTATTCGTTTATTTCTTAATTCGTTGTACTCTGTTTAACACATGTTAAATACTTTTACATATATTAATTAATCCTAGGTTGATTTAACTATCAAAAAAAGTGTACTATGTTGCCCCATTAAAAATAAACAGTGCATTTTAACATATCAATTTTATCAGATGAACGCCATGCGACGACTAAAAATCAGCTTACCCAAAAAAGCTGAAATACATTACAAATATTTAGACATACTACACGATTCTATAGTCAATGCGTGGATTGCCGCAGGTGCCCAAAAAGAGCAAATCCTTGATATGACTGCTTTGCCTTGGAATTTTGCTGCTCTCGGTGGGCAGGGTAAACAAGGCAAAATGGTACATACCTTAGTCGTTTCTACGCCTGATACCCATTTGGCAAAAATTTTACGGCATCTAAATCCTGAAGAAATCCGTTATGCCCGCGCCAGTACCATTGAAAACGTCAATTTTGCTGAGGCACAGATAAGTATTGAAGATGATCCCATCATGCCTAACCAAAACGCGCTGGGCGTATTAATGCTTTCACCGTTGGCGATTAGCGACAAAACCGTCAGTAAGGGTAAACGCTGGCATAAAGATTTAAGCAAAGTGGATTTAAGTGCTGCTATTAATCATCGTCTTTCCCGTTTCGCAGGGCGCGACATCAAATTAGAGGTGCAAGTTGATAGCTTATATTTACGCTGTAATCCTGATCATTCCGTATTAGTGCCAACCAAATTAATGCGAAATGGCAAAAAAGTGTTTGTGCTTGGTATGAGTGCGCCCTTAGTTTTAGCCGGTAGCGAGGATGATTTACGGTTTGCCTGGTATGCCGGTATTGGGGAAAAAACTCGGAATGGCTTTGGTTGTATTGGATTAGCTGAGCAGGGGGTGGGAAGATGAGTGATTGGATGGCAATTGCCAGAAAAGCGGCGGAACAAGTTTATGGCGATTTTTTAAAGCAAGTCGTGATTGAGCATGTTCTTAAAAAAGACAGAATAGGACAATTATCTGAAAAACAAATCAAAAAGCTAGATAAAGGCGATGCTGATAATCGTACTATTAGATTAATGTCTATCAGTGGCAAAGGCGGGTTTCATAAAGAGGGCAAATACGATAAAAATACCAATGTGACTTTATTAGATCATTTGCTTTCCGTGACGCGAGGCAGTTTACTCTTAGCGACAATGAACTGGCTCAGTCAAAACGCTGACATGGAAGAAAATTTACTCAAGAAAAAGCTGGCTGTGATTGCTGTTACCGCCTTTTTGCATGATTTGGATAAAGATTTAGAATTGGCGCGTACTGTCGCTGATCTCAATCCTGCTCAAGTGGCAGATAAAGTGGAACAGTATGGTATTGACGCTTTTTTGAAAAAGGCGGATGTCACCTTAACCCCTGAACATTTGTTACATCTCATTGAACAAGTCGAAACTTCACAAGCTTATCGGCATCTTTCCACACCTTTACCACGCTTTATTGATGACAGGATGCCACTTTATGTTCGTATGGCAGATAAATTAGATGGCATTTGGTTAGAGGGCGGGATCAGCGCTGTTATCAAGCGGCTGGAAACCGATAAAAGTTGTTTAGATAGTCCATTATTACCACATTGGCAAGCGATTGATCTCTTCGATCCTCATCACCCTTTTTTATTGGATAAATTACAGTTTTTTTTATCTCAAATCAGTGCAGCTATCACGGGCGTTCCCCCTTTATTAG
>LUTY01002859.1 GCA_001640045.1 Candidatus Thiomargarita nelsonii
GCTCAAGTTCTTCTGTCCATTCCGTTTTAAAATTCACCACTTCATAATATTTGCGATAACGTTGATCATTGATGATCAAACCCAAATAACCGACCAACAGGTGGCGCAAGTCTTGAATGTCATTCACGGTTCGTTCAAACAGTTCCGCCACAACAGGCGTTTTTTCCAGTTCGTCACTCATGGCTCTGAACAATTCCACTTTATCCTTGAAATGCCAATAAACGGCACCCCGGGTAAAACCAGCCCGCTCCGCAATATCATTGAGCGTGGTGCGCCCGTAGCCTTTTTCACTGAATAAATCCAAAGCGCTATCAAGAATACGGCGGCGCGTTTCTTCGGCTTCCTCTTTTGTTTTTCTTGGCATGGTTGTCTCCTTTTAGAACGTGTGTTATGTTAAATTTTTGCGGTGTCCCGCGTTACCAATAAATAGATACCGGGCATGAATAGCACAGACATCAGGGTAGAAACCAATTCTCCGCTGATGACGGCAACGCACAAAGGCATCCAAGCCGGATCGGATAAAGCAAGCGGGATCAAACCAGCGGTGGTCGTCAGAGTGGTGCTGAGAATGGGACGCAGACGATCCGTTGCGCCATGAACGGCTGCCTCGCGCACTGGACGGCCTTCGCGGCGATGACGGTATCAGGCGAATAAACTTACCATCCACCCCACCGATAAAAGCCAACGGCAAAAACACCAAAATCGTGGTCACGGAGCCACTGAAGGAAGGCAGGGCATAATGGCGGACGGTGCGCCAAGCGGCTTTGGGAAAACTCAAGCCACGCACAAAAATGCCTTCGTGCATTCCCTCCATCATCAGAATAAAATCATCCACCAGCAATCCCAGTGCTAGGATTAAACCAATAATCACTAACTCATTGAAACTATGCCCTAAAGCCCACAGAATGGCGAGCGTTCCCAAGAAAGTCACGGGCACAGCCAACGCTGCCACCATTGCTTCACGCCAAGATAGTAGCAAAAACAAGACAATGAAAACGACTAAAGTCGCCTGCCAGCCGTTATTAAAGGATTGGGATAATTGATCCTGAATCATCGCAGCTTCATCTGAAGCGAGACGATATTCCAAACCATCAATCCAATCCGCAGAGTGCCGCGCTTCTGCCATCAGCCGTTGCGTTTGTTCCACCAAAGCCAGGGTGTCACGTCCGGGCAATTTGTATAAAAACAGCGTCACCACCGGTTTAAATTCGTTGCCTGCCGTACTGATGGCAGCACGACTATATTCCCGTTCCAAGGCACGGGAGACTTGTGCCACCTCTGCCAGTCGGATAGCCCGCTCACCCCGCCGCGCCACCGGCAAATCCCGAATGACCCCCAAATCTCGAAAAGCACCCGCCAACTTCAGGGTATAGGGCCAATGAGCGTGTTCAAAGCGCCCCCAAGGCACATCCCGTCCCGCCTCTCGCAACTTTGCCTCCACTTGGGCAGGAGAAATACCTAAACTTTGTAGTCGCTCCGGCATCAGGCGCACTTGTACGATTTCCTGACGCGCCCCCATGATTTCCACCTTTTTGATACCCGCCAAACGATCCAGCTTACGGGACAGCCGCTTAGCCGCCAATCCCAATTCAGCCGCAGCAAGGTCGCCGTAAAGCGTATAAGTGGCGATGGGGATATCTTTGACAGAAATTTTCTCAATACGGGGTTTTTGCACCTTTTTGGGGAACTCCGCCTCAGCGGTGCTGACCGCTTCACGCAACTGCTGCATCGCCTCGGCACTGTCTGCCCGAAACTCCACAGCCACAATAGACAAAGAATCCATAGAACCACTGCGATAACGTTTGAGCCCTTTCAAAGCTTTGAGACGCTGTTCCAAGGGGACAGTCACTTCCTTTTCCACCATCTCTGGAGACGCACCCACCCAAACCGTCACCACCAAGGCTTGGGGAATATCCAAATCTGGCAGAGATTCCTTAATCATGGCTTGATATGCCATCATTCCCACCCCTGCCAGCAACAGAGCAAGCACGATAGCCAAGGTACGGTTAACAAACAGGTAATGAAACAACGGCTAACGGTGTGCAGTGTCAATGTTCATGATTTCTCCTCAGACGGGGCTACCCGCATACCGGCACTCAGTTGATGCC
>LUTY01002860.1 GCA_001640045.1 Candidatus Thiomargarita nelsonii
TGGGGAAATGCAAAAACCTTAGACGACACTCGTTTTAAATATTGTTTAGAAATCAGTCGTCTATATAAAAAAGGGCTAGAACAGTTATATATTACTTATGAAGAACTTACGCCAATCATGCCAAACGCTGATGAATGGTATCAACGTTATGTCGGGAAAGACGTTTGGCAACCAAAAATAAACCCCGATAAAAACCTCGCATTTATCAAAACTAAATCTCAACTTGATAATCAAGTGATTTATCTTTACCCTGAAGACAATGGCATAACTCAACCCTTAAAACACCGTGCTGATGAAGCCAAACAAACCGTTTTAAGCAGTGTCAATAATACGACAACATTCCCTCATGTTTTTGCGGTCCGAGAAGAAATGAGACATTGGAAATGTTTGCAATTGAACCCCGTTACACTGAGACAACCAAGTGCTATACTGGCTAATCAATTGATTGGTATGGATGGTTCCAATTTGCCTACCACTATAGCTCTCAGAGCCGCTGACGATCCGTTTTTTATGACCGATTTGTCAAGAGAAATTAATAATCTATTGCCTACCATTGTTTCGGTTAAGATTGAAAAAGATAAGCACTTCGATCAGTATGTATTGGTTTCAATCTCGCCAAATGGCAGTCAGTTTTCTTCCAATGTTTTGTCGGAGGGCACTTTGAGGCTCATAGCCCTTTGTACCTTCAAATTGGATCCATGCCATAAAGGCGTGCTGTGTTTGGAAGAACCGGAAAATGGCATTCATCCGTTCAAGTTAGAAAATGTCATCCAATTATTGCGTGATTTAGCCACCGATTTTCAAGAGGAAAGTGAATTCCCCCTAAGACAACTCATTGTTAATACTCACTCTCCGATCTTGATAGCTAATTTGTTCAAACATTCAGAGATAGATTGTCAGGTATTGTATGCCATGCTATTTTCCAGAATCCGCAAAGAACACTCGCTTAAACTGACTAAAATAATACCCGTTACGAATCAATACGTTGATGATAGCATAACGGAACCGGCGCGAAAAGTGACATTATCTGAAGTTAAAAGATATTTAGAAATTCAAAGCATTAATCAGGATTTTTGCTAAAATGAACACATTGGTTATCGGATTATATACCGAAGGTGAAACAGATGAACGTTTTTTATTAAATCTCATTCCTAGAACATTAGAGAGAATAATTGAAGAAAGAGACGGTTCATTAGATGTTTTCCCATTATTTCCGATTAAAGTGCCAAAAATAGGAGACCGAGCCAAGGAAATCAAACTAGCGGCTCAAAGCGCAGAAGGGTATGCGATTTTAATCGTTCATTCCGATGCTGATGCTGAAACGGATGAACGAGCTTTTAATGAACGTATTAAACCCTGTTTCGATCTAGTAACAAACGCAGATGAACCACTTTGCAAGGACTTAGTTGCTATTATCCCTGTGCAAATGACAGAAGCTTGGATGCTTGCTGATATCTCGCCACTCAAAGAACAATTGGGAAGTGATAAAACCAGAGAGGAATTAAGTGTGATGTTTCCATTAAAATATCTGGAAAAAATGGCTGATCCCAAGTCTAAAATTCATGAAATAATTAGAATGGCATTTAAAAATTTACCGGCTCGGAGGAGAAAAGTCAATATTGGTTCACTTTATTCACCATTAGGACAGCAAGTTAATCTTGATATTTTAGAGCAATTACCCTCTTATTTGAAATTTAAAGAAAATCTGACTGAGGCTTTGATAAGATTGAATTATCTCCGGTAATTTTTTCCTGCTTTCACATAAACCTAGTGCAGGAGGGCGGAAATTTTCAGACAATTCCCACAATAAATACAATGATTATTAACAAGGGTTGAGGGGTGAAATTGTTCTACGCTTGAGCAGCCATCAGGAGAAATCTTGTCTTGAATTTTTTTCTTGTCATTTCGACATCAGGAGAAATCTTGAATTGCAGGCAAGATTTCTCCTGATGTCAACAAAAAATAAATGACTGAAATGTCCGGTACTGAGTATGATACCATATAAGTAGATACACAAAAGTTTTTTAAAATTTTTCAGTTGTTTAGCTTCGCTGACTTCGTATCGTTCATTACGCGGAGCGGATTTCCTCCCGTAGGGAACTTG
>LUTY01002861.1 GCA_001640045.1 Candidatus Thiomargarita nelsonii
GGTCTGGTTTTGACTTTGGTTTTGACTTGAAGAAGTTATTTCATGCGCGATCCTAATCCCCTCTTGCATTGGATGTATATTACAATAAAAGGAGTAATATAATGGATATTCAAACGCTCCAAACATTCTTCATGTGGTGTACAATCATAAACGGGAGCCTGCTGGTTTTCTGGACCCTGATGGTTTTATTCGCCAGTGATTTGGTGTACCGCACCCAGAGCAAATGGTTTCCCATCTCTAGGGAAGTCTTCAACGTAGTGATTTACTCGTTCTTAGGCTTGTTCAAGATTATATTTCTGGTGTTTAATGCCGTTCCCTACATTGCCCTGCTCATTATCGGAAATAACGCTTGAGTTTTAAGCATCCAGCCAACCCCTGCCAAGTAGCGGGCTTTTAGGTATCCAAAATGTTTTTATACAAATTATTAGGTTTTATATTTGTAGGATTAGCCGCACTAGGTGTGTTTTTACCATTGCTGCCGACAACCCCATTCTTGTTGTTGGCTGCTGGTTGTTTTGCCAAATCATCTGATAAATGGCATCAATGGCTGATATCCAATAGAACTTTTGGACCTATAATCCAAAAATGGCATGAAGAAAAATGCATATCATGCTCAACAAAAAGAGTTGCCATATTATCAATTGTCGTATTTGGTGGCTATTCTATTCTATTTGCAATCAATGAACTTAATCTAAGGCTTCTTGGTTCATTAGTCATTGCAACGGGTCTATATTTTGTTTCTCGTATCAAAGTATGTTCAAAATTAACCATGGCTGATTAAAAAATGGCTGAAACCAAAATTATTGTTTTAGACGATGACCCTACCGGTTCACAAACAGTACACAGTTGCTTGCTATTAACTCAGTGGGACGTAGAGACGCTTAAAACCGGACTTACCCATGAAGCCCCCCTGTTTTTTGTACTGACAAACACCCGGGGTATGGATGCAGAACGTGCCCAAGCAATCACCCGTGAAGTTTGCATTAACTTAAAACAAGCATTATTCCAATTGGCAACGGACGGACGTAGCATTAACCCAGTCATGGTAAGCCGGTCTGATTCGACATTACGTGGCCACTATCCGGTAGAAACCGATGTTATCAGTGACGAATTGGGCCCTTTTGATGCACATTTTATGGTGCCAGCATTTTTTGAAGGAGGCCGCATTACCCGCGACAGTATCCACTATCTGATTGTCAATGGTGAAGAGGTGCCGGTACATCAGACTGAATTTGCCAATGACTCGGTGTTTGCTTATAGCTATAGTTACTTGCCAGATTATGTGGAAGAAAAAACGCGGGGACGCATTAAAGCAGGCGAAGTTAAACGATTTTTACTCAAAGATGTGCGCGGCGATTGCCAACAACGTTTAATGGCACTAAAAGATAATGTCTGTTGCGCGGTAGATGCTGAGAACCAGAACGATCTCAATAACTTCTGTACTCAATTAATGGCAGCCGCCGCTCAAGGTAAACACTTTTTATTTCGCAGCGCAGCCAGTTTGCTCACTGCTTTAGCACAATTACCACCACAACCGATTCGCGCACAAGACATGCAAACTTATGTGCGTGATGGAAAACCCGGCGCGGTGATTGTTGGCTCACACGTCAAAAAAACCACTCAGCAGCTCAATGAATTACTGAAAATCACTTCAATTGCATTTATTGAGGTAGAGGTAGAACGCATAGCATCCGAACGCCAAGCCCTGTTAAACGAGATCATCACAAAAGCACAATCTTTACATGACCAAGGCAAAACCCTAGCAATCTATACCAGCCGCACAGAAAAGACCTTTGCTAACCAAGCCACACGTCTGGCTTTTGGTGAAGCCGTCTCTGCACTTTTAATGGATATTGTTCGCAACCTACCAGACACATTGGGCTTTTTAATCAGCAAAGGGGGTATTACATCCAATGATGTATTAAGCAGCGGGCTAGCTCTACGCACCTCCCGCGTATTAGGGCAAATTATAGCGGGCTGCTCAGTGGTGCGCTGCCCAGAAGACCATCCTCACTTTGCCAATCTACCGGTGGTCATTTTTCCCGGCAATGTGGGTGATGAAACGGCACTGGCTACCGTTTATCAACGTTTAAGTGGTACGCA
>LUTY01002862.1 GCA_001640045.1 Candidatus Thiomargarita nelsonii
CTCAAAGCTATAACCCACTTCCGCGTTCCAAGCTTTCGGCTCCGCGCCTTTGCTATTAAAAGCGAAGTGGTCAACATTAAATCCGTCCAACGCCGTCACATATTCACCAATCAAGCTGACTGGTCCTATATTAAAGATAAACCCATCACTCCGGCGATCCTTAATATAAAGAGAGGCGTATTTTTATCAGGAGTGCAAGGCGTATATTGCACTCCAATATGTAATTTTTACAATTTACAACGACATGCTGGGTATTTGTCTCCCCGCAGGTCTTAATTTAAGGTTCGCGACTAATCATCAGACTTGTTGCGAATAAATTGAGTTACTATTTCAGCAAATTTCAATCCTCCACTTCTTGAGAAGTGCCCGTCATCAACAAAATCATGCGGGAGCCATTTCTCTTCTAATACTTCATTGAGAACGACACAATTCTGTTCTCCTTGAGAACACAATCCATTCATATGAGAATTAAATTTATCCATCAAAGTAGGCATGGCTTCATTCTTGATATGCCTTGTCCATTCATTAGAGCCTTCTTTCCCATAGAAACTGGCGTAGTTAAGTACTTGTGGAATAAACACTGGGAAAGCATCAATGTTTTCTGATAAAAATTTTAAGGTGTTAAGATTCCTGATATATATTTCATCTACGAATTGATCAGGCTTATCAAATGATTCGGTATTTGTTATTTTTTTCTTTATTCTATCTACCAACCTAGCAGTTGCAAAAGTGTTCCAGAGGTTCTGGAAATGGATGCGGAGATTTCCATACTGCCTCATGCCGTGTCCGTAATAGTCCGAACCTAACTCTTTTTCGTGATAATTTCTAATATCGTTCCAGCCCTCGTAATATATTACAATGTGAGGCCGTTTTTCTGGGACAATGAGAGCCATTTGTATAATGTTTTCAGCAGTAGAATAGCCTGGAACGCCATAGTTAATAACCGCATACTGTTTTCCTTCGCCTGAAGAAGTGCTGGCCAGCTATCTTCATCTGTTACGCCAGTCCCAAATACTGTAGAACCACCTAAAATTGCAATTCTAATAAGATTGTGATCATCCTGCTCAGCCCCACCGGGTATGAGTAGTCGTTATAGTTTTGTTGTTCTTTTTGACTTTAACAGATGATTTAAGTCTGCCAACTAGATATGGATGTATTTCAAAAGTTCTGCTGTGAACAGAAATAGTTTCCAAGAAAAGTAAATTACCATTTTTCAACAGGTATGCTAACTGACTTAATATTTCTACACCGACGATAAGTGTGCTTAACACCATAAAGTTAATGGCGATGATTTTGAATGTTCTCTTCATTTATTATACCCAACGTTTTGCATAAGGGGCTTGCGGTTTCCATTAAGTTAGTAACAGTGCAAGGTACTCCAGTATAGCCGAATATTAATATAATGGATATGGTTTGCAGCCCCATCCGCACATTGAGCCATAAAACGTTGCGGACGGTATTTTCTAGTTCCCACGCGCCAGCGAATTCAGTCACAAGCTGTTTGACACACTCAAACAGCATAAGTGAGGTGGACATCTGGAGCAATGTAGGAGTGCAAGGCGCACCGAGACTCACCTTTATCGTGCAAGGTACGCCTTGCACTCCTGTTCTGCCGGAGCAGGTTTGCAACGTTTTAAAATTCAACCGCCAACTGCAAAGTCATCAGCGTCTTTACCTGTCCCCCCATCGCTTTCATCATAATCCTCATCACGGGCATATTCAAAAGAAAACGTCGTATTCTCATAAATCCCCACCGATAAACCGGCTAAGACACGAGTTTCTGGCAATTCCATAGCAACCATCTCTTCAGTGCCTTGATAGCCTAGTGCCAAAGTTGTCTCTTTGGTTGCAATCTCAAAGCTATAACCCACTTCCGCGTTCCAAGCTTTCGGCTCTGCGCCTTTGCCATTAAAAGCGAAATGATCAACATTAAATCCGTCCAACGCTGTCACATATTCACCAATCAAACTGACTGGTCCTATATTAAAAAAAAAGTGTGCCCCTAATCCATCGACATAATCATAATCTGGACTCGTCGCATTATCACTCAATCCATCAGAATCACCAATGTCGTTGATATAGCTCACACCCAAATCATAACT
>LUTY01002874.1 GCA_001640045.1 Candidatus Thiomargarita nelsonii
AATTGCTTTATTGACGTTGAGCCTCTGAACCCTTAACAAACCCCAAAACTGTCGACTCGTCGGCCTAATAGCTCACGCTATGCCGACATTCGTCGCTACAGTTTAGTTAAGGGTTCTTCTCAACATCAATAAATTTTCTCGGCATAAATGCGTGTTAATATCTATATTTGTGTTCTAAAGCCAATATAAGCCATATCAGCGTCGCTAATAGTAAATAAGGTATCAAGTATCCTAAATGCCATAAAAATGCTACAAAACCTTCTGAGTGCTTTATTTGATATTCTAGACCTTTATACATGTGGTCAAATCCTAAAACATTGAATAAACCACCCATGAATGTAGCGACAACGCTAATCAATAAAACGGCAAATAGTGTCAACATCAACGCTGACTTAAAGTAAGTCGCCCATTTGTGAACACTTTCAATATTGTCATCGAGTATTTCTTGTTTATCCTCAATTCTCATCAAAGACCATTTGAATTGTTCCATTGTTTGCTTTGTACGAAGATTAGGTATTTTTTCATCAAATTTCTCATCGATTTTTTGTTTAATAAATTCGCTTAGATTATCATCTGTCTCAATATTTACTTTAATCTCGTGCGTATTCGAGCGTTTTATCTGATCGGTCATTCGTGATATATATAGCTTGTCTTCATCACTCAAGTTCAAAGTCGTTTTCTCGTGATTGGACTCTAAGTTCTTTAGGACGTTTAATATTTTTTTCTGTATCTCTTGGTCTGTACTCACTTTCTCTTGGTTCGTATTCTGATAATTGTTGCTCGAATTCTCTCCGTTCATTTGCGACCGCAAACTCATTTTCTAATGCCCCCTTATCGAATTGTTCACCTAAATTTTTACCTCTCACTTTTTTATTTTCTTTCAAGTGTCTGTAAGTGATTGTTTTGTTTGTGACACGATCGATTGTGATGTCTAATTGGTTCAATTCTCTCTCAAGCTCCTCAAAATTTGTCGCTTGTGATTGTTCAATCGCATCTCTAATTTCGTCTTTCCAAGAGCTTTTACCTTTTTCAATTAAGCCTTTTTCGGCTTGAGTATATCGCATTGTTGCATTGCGTTCAGTTACAGACAATCCATGTTCTCTACATACTTCATCATTTTTTTGTTTTATGTTTTTTATTGCTTTGATATTTTTTCCCAGTTTCTAAATCAATTGAATTAATCACAATATGATTGTGTACATGATTTGTATCTGCGTGCGTATAGACGGCTACTTGATGATTAGGTGCAATCTTTTCTGCCAATTCTAAACCCAATTGATTACATTGCTCCGGCGTTACTTCGCCAGGCTTGAACGATTGAATCACTGTATGTGCTTGAACACCATTCTCTTTGCCATATAAAGCTCGTGTTTGCTTAAACGATGATTTTGCATAATCTATATCACAATTTAAGCCACTTTTTTCTTCTGCTCGCTTTTCCGCGTAATTGATTGCTCGACTTGCCGATTTGGTATTACCTAATTTAGTTGTTGCCATTGTTATCACGCGCTTTTTTCTTTTTATATGATATATATAAATCAATACCTGTGATAAAAGTTAAAAGTGAAAAACACAAAATCACCGGAAATTGTGGATCAAAGAAAATAAAATAAAACAATATCATTAAACACATCACAAATAAAATGGCACTTACAATCATTTTTATTTTTGGATCATGTTCCATATCTCATCTAACCTTTCACGTAATTCACTAATGTTACGTTCTAATGCTTCGTAGTTCGGTGCTTCATGTTGATGTTTATTACAATATTTAGCAATCTGATTGGCGTTTGCACCTAACTTACTTAAATCTCTAGCAATCGATTGTCGCGTTTCTTTATCAAATTTTGGTGCGACTAATCGACTGCCTTGTGCCTTTTTCTTTACGAAAGCAGGCACACTCATATTTAAAGTTTCCGCAGATTGCCTTAACTTTAAATATTCGGATTCGCTCACACGAAAACTAATTTGTTTTGGCTCCTTACGGTTGGGTTTACGGTTTCGCCCAACAGTTTCGTCGCTAGCCACAAATGTGTTTTGTTCGCTCATTTAATCCCACCACGCTTTCTTCGAAAGATAACTCCTTAATACAATTTTACTTTACAGGGTAAAGCAAAATTTATCAAGTCGTTAAGTGGTTTGGCAAGCGTCGTATATTCTAGCCACTTCGTTCTGAATATACCGGCTTGCTGGGATTAATCCCAGACCCTTTATGTTTTTGCTTACGCAAAAAATGAGTGGCAAAATGCTAGCCACTCATAGTTCAAAACCAAATTCAAATTCAAAACCTATGCAACCAAAAATGTGGTTGCTATACGTTCATAAATTTTATGATCACTTGCGTGTATAAAATTTAATTCACTTCCAAAATCTAAATTCACGCTGCCAAAAATCAATCTGCTTTTGCAATTGTTTTTCGTTCGCTTTTAAAGTTTGTTTCATCAAATCCGTTAAATCAATTGGAGATATTTCTTTAAAAATCTTTTTAAATTTATATTTAGTATTTCTATTTAATTTTCCCCATTCACTCTCATCAAACAGTAAAGCCATAACTGTATGACGTTCAGAAGTTTTATTAATCATCGTATAATCTGGTTTCAAAATATGTAAATCATTAAAACAATCGTTCCAATAATCAACCATATTTCTTTTAAGTTCAATTTCTACACGCCATAAATGCTTAGACATAACTTCAACATCTGCATTATCTTTACGCTCTTGCTTTTTATTATAAATTCTAATAAATCTATCACTATCTCTTACACCGAAATATTTTGTTTCAGGCTTACCATTACGACCGTAAAAAACAGTTTTCTTAACTGCTTTATCAGTCATTGCATAGTAATCGCTTAAATCATCTTCAAAATCAAAAGCTAAATCTAATCTTGTAAAACCGTCATCTTCCATGTAGTCGATAATATTTTGTTTTAACCAAAGCATTTCTTCTTGTGAAAGTTTATTTGGATTAAATTCAACACGCATATTACGTCTATCCCAAGTATCTGCTTTTACTTTGTCATATTCGATATAAACTTTTTCTTGTAGTGCTTTAGCTTTAAATTTCGTTTGTAGTATATCCCAAAGTCTAATTTGTGGTTCAGTACTCATGAATTCAGATAGCTTTTGAGCATTAATTTTATTAAGATTCCCAACGATTGTCATAGCATCAAAACTTAAATTCGGATAAGTTTGTACCGGAATTTGTGCACTTAACCGGCTATTAGAGTAGCCGGTTTTAGAAAAATTATCTAAATCCTTATTTCGTAAGTGATTTGAATGATTTTTCTTACTCATAAAAAATCGACTCCTTAATTTGTTTTAAGAAGTCGTCCACCCAAACGTCAAATGTAAATGTTGAAGTATAATCAAATATCGTTTAATATCAAAATATACAAAAACATAAAAACATCGACTGTTTTATATTTTGGCTAGTCGTTCACGTAAACTTTGGTCGGTTTGGGGTGGACGACTTCTTTTTTATTTTGCTATTAATATAACACTATAAAAAATCTAGGTCTATTAAGAATACGTCTTTTTATTTTTATATAAAAAATGTAATATAATTTACGGAGGTGAAATATATGAATAGAAATAATATATTCATAAAAATTTTATTTATCACATCATTTGCTATGATTCTTGCAATTGTTAGTAACCACAATCAAACTTTTGCTCTTACTTATAAAAAAGGTGATGTCTTAACAACTAGAAGTACTAGTGCAAGTGGTCTTACAGGACATAACGGTATATACATAGGTAATGGAAAAGTTCTAGACACTCCTAGAGTTCACCATTATCCAAGAGTAATGTCAGTGAAAAAATGGATTAAAAGCTATCCTAAAACAAAAGTAACACGACCAAAAAATTCTAGTCTAGGAAATAAAGCTGCAAACAACGCCGTTAAATATTTTAAAGGCAAAAAAATACCATATAAGGTTACACCAAATCCTAAAAATATCAAAAAAACCTATTGCAGCGAAATAGTATGGTATTCCTATTACAAAGCTGGAAAACAATATATGATCCCCGAGCATGGAGTTTGGTTACCACCAAGTATTGTAGCCCCATATGCATTTGTTAATAAACAAGATGTTAAGCACAATGGTTTTAAATTCGTAGATAATAAATGGTAGTTACAAAATAAAGACTAAATCTATTGAGATTTAGTCTTTAAATCTTTAGAATAACCATTTATTATTTGCTCTTCTCCCTTCACTTGCTTTGCTTTATAGTCATAATAGTAGTACTTCGTAGTATCTTTTTCTTTATATTCTATTAAATAATTCCTATATCCTGGTAAATTCCCAATTCTTTTTTTTAATTCAATTTTTTTAGGTTTTTTCTCAATGTTAACCAAATATGAGCGAACCTTACTTTCCGTATACTGAAATCTTATAATAATATTTAAAGAAAATATTATTACTAATAAAAACATAATAGTAACTATTACTTTTTTTAATTTCATTTAATCCCTCCCTATAACACACATAATAAATATTGTTATAGCCATTGTTGCCAATATATTTTTTAAAGTATTGATATCATTTAAAAATATATAATCTGAAAACGTTAAGATCAAAATAATAACAATAAAAAACAATACACTTAAAAATAACTCTTTTATCACATGAAAACCTCCTATTTGAAATTGTATAAATTTTTGCTTTATTCCAATTGCTTTATTGACGTTGAGCCTCTGAACCCTTAACAAACCCCAAAACTGTCGACTCGTCGGCCTAATAGCTCACGCTATGC
>LUTY01002864.1 GCA_001640045.1 Candidatus Thiomargarita nelsonii
TGCCCACAAAGACAATTCCAATCGAAATATCCGCCTGCGAGGCGAGCGCAAGCGTCCCTCCCAAGCCCAAGCTTTCATCGCCGGGATAGGTTGCAAAAACCAGATAAGGCCCTTCGGGCAGCGTGTTGACTAAAGTACGTGACGTATAGTCGGTTGATTCTGACATAAATATTGTGTCCTACCTTTGCCAAATCTCATTGGCGTTGGTTAAATTTAGGCGATAAATCGCCTACTACGAACTTAGAATTATCAGATGTGTAGGCGATAAATCGCCTGTTGTGTGGCGTTGAGTTGTGCTTGCGTTTCAGCTAGTTGCGCCTGTGTGGTATTAAGTTTTTCAGTCAGTTGCGTCTTTGTTGTATTGAGTTCCACCTCCAACTTTTGCATTTTGTCATGTAATTGCTGATTAACCTCTGCCAATGATTGATTGTGCTTGGAAACGGCTTCTACTTCTTGTATTTTATGCTCATAAGCAGCTTGTACATGCCTCAAATCAGCATCCAACTGTAGTACTCTATCATGCTGTTGCTGATTAGCCTCCACCAAGGACTTATTATGTGCCATGGCTGCTTCCAAATCTTGTGCTTTGCGCTCAAAAGCCGTTTGCACATGGGCAAGTTTGCTGGCATGTTCCGCCTCAGCTCTATCCATCAAGGTTTGATAATGGGTATGCAAACCATCAGTTTTGCTGTCCCTTGTCTTAACCAAATTGAGACTAGCGCGTTGTAGTGCCTCCGCAGCGGTGGCGGGAGAAAATGATGCAAGGCGTTTTTCAAAAAATCTGCGACGGTAAGTGGTTTCCTGCACACTGTTTTTGCCGGTTACATAGGATTCACCCCAAACACAATAATTGGCTACCCGTTCCTGAACATAATGTACCTCAGCTTGCCTAGATAAACGATAGAAGAAATCCCAATCTTCAAGAAAATCAAAATATTCATCAAATCCGCCTACGGAAATGGCTAATTCACGTTTACATATATACGCACAAATAGGAATTCTATTATTCAATAACAAACTGTCCGGCTCAAAGGGTTCGCCAAACACGCCCGCCTTACGAATTTTTTCTGGTTCAGCCTCCATGTGCAACACTTGCACCTGCCCATAAATTATGTCTTTATCCCATGCGATAAATCGGGCTAGACGCGCCAGTCCTTCAGGTACTAGGGTATCATCATCATCCAGAAAGGCAATCCATACTCCTTGCGCTGCCTGCAAGCCACTGTTGGCAGCGGCAGAGCGCCCGCGCACTTCAGTATGTTGAATCAGTTGTACGCCTCCACTGATCAGTGGCTTAAATCGTGCAACCACAGCGGCAACATCATCACCACCGTCATTGACCACCACAGCTTCAACAGCAGCGTAAGTTTGCGCTGCAATACTCTGCAAGGCTTTAGCTAGTAAATGAGGCCGATTTTGAGTGCGGACGATGACAGAAATCAGTGGGCTGTGCAGCCGTACTAATGTCTGTAAAGCGTCTGAATAGGCTTTGGTTTGGGCAAACAGGTGATTGCCTTGTGTCTGGAGAATAAGTGCCTTGGCGGGCAAAGCTCTGAACGCTTCCGCATAGCTTATCTCTGAGGATAAGGATTGGCTATGTAACTTGTTTAACTCAAGGCAGCTTCCTAAACTGTCAGGTATTAAGCTTTGTGCCTCCTCATAACATGCCGCTGCCGTCTTTTTTGCGTCAATTGTAGAGCTAATGTCCACCAGATAATTAGTTTCGGTTTGTTGCTGTAGTTCATAAAACCAGACAGTTCCTTGGTAATTCAAAGGCTCTACAGCGGCGATCACCAGTGCCGTGGTAATACTATGCGCTGCTGGTTGTGTTTTTTCAGGAAAAGGTGCAAAAATTGTTGCTGGTTGCCAAGACTGAATCACGGTGACAACGCGATCATACAAAGCTTGCTCCGGTTGAATGGCGCTGTCAGTTAAGCACCAAAACCAACCTTTTTCAACCCCCAATTTATCAGCCGCCAGACGTGCCGCCGGTTCGCAATGACAGCTGCCCACAAAGACAATTCCAATCGAAATATCCGCCTGCGAGGCGAGCGCAAGCGTCCCTCCCAAGCCCAAGCTTTCATCGCCGGGATAGGTTGC
>LUTY01002865.1 GCA_001640045.1 Candidatus Thiomargarita nelsonii
ACGACAATAAAGCGACACTTGGAAATGTAGGGTAAATGTGCATCCGGTTTGCTTTATCAAGCCGTTCCTCAGTGCCAGTTATTAGGTTCATCACCGAGGAGAGCAAAATAGCTAAACAGTCCAAGATAGCCGTTTTTCCTACTCCATTAATGCCCACAAAGACGGTGGTACGTGGCGAAAACGCTAAATCAAGCTGCTTGATGCCACGAAAAGCGTTTATTTGTAATGAGTTAACTTTCATGCTGGTTGACATGGTTTTCTAAGCCTCTCGAATCTAGCAGGTTCAATTGCTTTAAACACAATAAATTCATTTAACTAGCAAGCGTAGGGTCAATGCCATATCGTGGCGGCAAACCTGCGGGGTATTGGTCTCCCCGCATGTCTGTTAAAAAACATATTGAAAACGAAGCATAAAAGCATCGCCATCATCATTGTTGGGATCAGCACCGTCTACTTCAGTCATAATGTAGTTAGCAGAAAGACGGACTGAGGTATTGGCAAACCAGTTGAGCCCTAAAGCAATATTTTCAGCTTCAACGCCTTGGTTATTATCTTCAGCGTTTAAAACACTATAACGCCCCATCAATTGCCAAGCACCAATTGGCGATAAGGGTACCATTTGACCAAATTTACCCTTATTATAGACTCGATAGCCGTTTGTCAATAAATAACCTAATTGGACATAATAACCATCATAATCAGCATCTTGATCATTATCGCCATCGACCAATAATTGCATATATTCACTTTGGAATGAAAAAGGGCCAAACTGAGCCGCCGCTTCGAGCCCAAACAGGGTGAGATTATCCGCAACCGTTGTACCACTGGTGACAATGGGTTGGGCTAAGTGAATTTCAGCCCGATCTTTGACTTGAAATTCATTACCCCCAAAGTGACGAGATGAACTGGCTAAGCCGAGATGGATCAAATCCCGCTCTCGTTGCCAAGGGGTTAAAGTGACACGTCCAGTGAGTGCGTAAGTGTCCTTTTCGGGATTATCAGTTTCGGGGCCCCCTTTTGCATAAGAGGGATTACCACTACTGTCTTGACTATAGATACCCAGTTCAACGCTACTGTTGCCCTGATAAGTAGAAAGGGTTAAGCCGATGCTACGCTCTGGGGCAAAAGAACTGGAAATCATTGCGCGTTCCATAAACAGAACCCTTTCCGCATTGACTAACATTTGTAAGCCAAAAGGTTCTTTACGCTTACCCAAGGTGATGTCAAATGGCCCTAAGCCATTATATTTGACAAACACTTCTTTCCAAACCGTCTTGGTTGCACCTTCATGTTCATTGATTTGAAGTTGGAGCATACTTTCCCAGTGTTCATCGAATTTATTGATCAGGTAAACACGGACAAGACGTATTTCACTGTCGCTGCCAGTTTTACCAGTTTGATGATGAACACCATCGTAAGTCGTGTAATCCCATAGGAGTTTTGCCCCTATTTTAGCGTCTTTCCCCCCTATTTTGACATCAGCCGCAAAAACCGGCGCCATGCTTAGCAAACTTAAACCCACTACCAGCAGATTTAAATGTCTTAACAAAATTTGTTTCATGTTGTTTATCCTTTATTTAATTAAAAACCAACATTGTCGATGTCTGATTGACAATGTATTCTTCGCCGTAGGTGCTAAGTACTGAACCATGAATTATCGGAGATTTTGGAGTCCAAAGCGGCAGCGTAGGGACAAAACGCCCAAAGCTAAAGCTTTGGACTCCAAAATACCTTAAAATTCATGGTTCGGTACTTAGAACCAATGGTGGGGGATAAAAATTCAACCCACTTTCCGGACTCAACTTTTGGCCTTCCCAGAACACAGATGAAAAAACACGCCACGCTCTAGGTTATGTTAACAGGTAGACGAATTTGATGTTAAGTGCTAACCCAAAAATCGCTACCATTTTACTCATAAACTTTCAAAAAATACAACCCACTAAATGACTCTTTTGCTACACCCATGTTGAGTACATTAAGTCATCCTTATGAGCGCACCATTCTACTCATAAACTTTCAAAGAATAACAGCCGACAACGGTGTGCCCAACCAATTACCTACCCAACTACCCAAGTTTAGAAACCAAGTTTGTCAAAAA
>LUTY01002866.1 GCA_001640045.1 Candidatus Thiomargarita nelsonii
TTGAACGATTAACCGAGCCAGTGTACTCAAGTGACTGATGATTTATTTGGGAGACAAGCCTTGGTTAATAGGCATTCGTCATCCAAATGGCACATCTGTATTAGCGGTGAGTGGAGAAGAAAGTGTTTAAGAATATTTGTATTAAAATAGTACAAAGTGTAAACTACTATCAATTTTGAAAGAAATAAATTTTTTATCAGGAAGCTAAGAGAGAAACTATGACTACCATATCCCTCACTCAACCAGAAACCATTCATATAGAAATCAATCCCGAAATTAAAAATATCATTTTACATGCGTTGTTGCTCTGCTGCCTGAAGCTAAACGATTTGATGCCTCAATGGTGCTTTTTTTAAGCGTCGGCATCGCACTGGGTTGGTTTATAGTCAATTTAGTGCCCACCAATACCCCTGATGCGCCTTGGTTTATATTTCTCAGCGGCATGTTAGCCATTTCTGCCATGTTATTACCGGGGATTTCAGGAGCGTTTATCTTATTGATTTTACGCAAATATGATACGATATTGAATGCAATAGGCCATTTTAATTTTATGGTTTTAATCCCCTTTGGATTGGGCGCATTGACGGGATTAGTGGTTTTCAGTCGATTTCTTGGCTGGCTTTTGGATCGTTTTTATCGCGCTACTTTGTTGGTGATTATTGGAGTATTGATTGGTACGCTGTGGGTGATTTGGCCTTTTCAAGTCCGTAAATATGAAATGATACATAATAAGGAACGTCTCATCAGTTCTACGCCATTTTGGCCAGATACTTTGACTCAGCCAGTGATTTATGCTTTGTTGATGATGGTGCTAGGCTTGGCATTAGTGTTGATTCTTTATGCGTGGGCTAAACGGGTGCCACAAAATTAGATATTTAGGAGTCCAAGACATCCAAGATAAATCTTGGACTCCATAATGGCTATTCCTGACTACCATAAAAGTGAAGGAGGTCCTCAAGACTTTCTTCGCTCTCATTCTTCAAGATAAAATATTCCAATGCGCTTGCCATCATAGATGATGAAGCGTCACCATTCCTAAAGTCTGATAGGCGAAACTTCAAATAAGACATCCATTGTCCGGCTAGAGTGTTAAAAAGAGCTTGAGTCCGACCCTCAATTTTGTGGCAGCCATCACAATATTGCTTGTGAAGTTGTTTCCCTCTCTCGGCTTTTTCGAGTTCGATATTCTGTGTGTAACGCACAACTTCTTGTTTTGAAAAAAAATCAGCCATCATTTCAATTTCTTCATCTGTGTAGCCCTTTGCTAACAATCCCATAACAGTGCTAGGACGTTTGCCACTTTTCATATCTTGCATCGCTTTAATAAAAAGCGGTTTACGCATACCAGCAATACTGGGTGTCGCTGGACCAACACTGGAGCCATCATTCCCATGACACCCCACACAAGTATTAACCAACATAGACACTTGTGCTGGTGAATTTCTCTCAATCGCACTCACCATGAGGGTGACCATCAGTCCAGTAATAAGTAAGAGGATATATTTGAGTAAGTGCATCTATTTTCTCCAAACGACGAGCGGAAGGCGCGAGATGTTACGTCGTCGTCGTTAGCGACGGTGCGCGAGGCTTGCCCAGAGGAACGCTACCCGAAGTCCGTCAACAAGAATGTCGATCTGGGTTGGCGTGTTTAGGTATTGATGAAGTGCAATTTTGGGAATATCCCGATGGCACTGTGCCATTGAGCGGCGATATTTTGCATGATTATCGGCGCATTGTTGCCGAACTAAAGCCCACTATTATTTTATTACCTAACCCGCAAGAGTCTCATTCTGATCATCAGCGCGTGACGCGAGGCGTGTTAAATGCCCTTGAAGAGCAATGGCAAGGGCATTTATTATTTTATGAAACCGTGCATCCGGCAACCGTCATCAATCATGTCGTTGACATCAGCAGTACTTTTGATAAAAAATTACAGGCGATACAAGAACATAAGTCACAACTCCAAACTTTTGATTTCGCTACCCATGTACAGACTTTGGCACGTTTGCGTGGCTTACACGCTAATGCGGAGCGTGCCGAAGCCTTTCTGCAACATGAATGGGATGGCACGGCGCAAAATTTTTTTGAAACTCGTCC
>LUTY01002867.1 GCA_001640045.1 Candidatus Thiomargarita nelsonii
CAGCTTGCGTGACTGTTCCAACGGCAAAAAGAACAAAAAGGAGTGCAAGGCGTACCTTGCACGGTTTGCATTGATTCATTTTCATCAGTTTTTTCTCCATGCTGAATTAATCTAGCATTGTTTGAACCTTTATTGTCTGAATCAGACAAAATACCCGAAAACTGGCACCCTTCAAAAGTAGTTTACAGTTTGCTAAATTGTTTCGGGAAATCCGCTCCGCTCCATTCCCGAAACAACAAACTAATTGAAGGGTGCCCGAAAACTTATAATCAAGGTTCAAACGATTTAGGTGGTATTATGCCGATACACACCATGCCGTTTATCATAGTAATCATGCACATAATGCGGCTCTGTGAAGGGAACACGGGCAACTTCTTTCCCATCAACATCCCAACCAATCGCTTCGTCACCTTGCACCTTGAACTTTTCGATGATCCGGTCGCTGGCACCAAATAGCATCAGCGCACCCAAGAGTTGCTTATCATCCTTCACCTTACGGTATAAGGCTTTGGCTTCTTCTAATCCCGGCCCGAACATTTGCTCAAGAAAAGCGTTGGGGACATGAATCGGTGGAATGTAGTAAACATTCGGACTGGTGCCAAACTGCGGATACGATGGCAAAGCCAGTTTGCGGATTTTGATAATGTAATCCAGCGGATTATCCTCACGCGGTGCGCTTTGCGTGCTTAAAAAGCCGTGCAAGCGGATTTTGCCAATACAGCCCTCGACACAGAAAGCCACATCACCTTGTTCAACTCGCGGATAACAGCCAATACATTTTTCGCTGGTGCGGCTGATGAGATTGTAAAAGACTTTTTTGTAAGGACAAGCTTTCACACACTCTTGATAACCCCTGCAACGCTCTTGATCAACCAACACAATGCCGTCTTCATCCCGTTTATAAACGGCTTGACGAGGACAAGCGGCGAGACAGGCAGGATTATCACAATGATTGCAAATGCGGGCGAGATAAAACATCCACTTAGGATGAATGCCTTCAAAGTGTTCACCTTGAGCCACTGCTTCAGATAAATCATCCTCACCCAAATTGGGTGCTGAATAGTCCATCGTCTCAGGCAAATGGCCCAAGGGGGGTTCTAATGGAGGGCGACCTTCAAAAATGGTCTTGCTTTTTAATACATTACCATTCCACTTAGCCGGTTCTGCACGCTCCAGCAATTTCAAATCCCAACCGATGGGATAGCCGCCATAAGGCTTAGTTTCGACATTGTTCCAAAAAATGTATTCCTCTCCCTTGCCGCTAGTCCAACCATTTTTGCAGGCAACGCTACAGGTTTGACAATCAATACATTTATTAATATCAAAAATGTAAGCCACTTGCTTTTTAGGCGGCGGGGCATCGTAGGGATAGGCCATTTCCCGTCCCAGTTGCCAATTGTTGCGTTTAGGCATTTTTTTAATCTCCTCTTGTTCACTTGTCAATTCGACGCAGAGCGTCGAGGCAGGCATTCCCACGCTCTGCGTGGGAATGCCTGTGGCGACGCTCTGCGTCGCGTGTTTTCTGATAACTGTTCACTGATAACTGACTAAGCTCGCACGATGAATTGACCAGCAATGAATTTTTTCAGAGTCTCGCTTTCATAAGTCGGACGTAAACCCTTTTGGGCCGGTATCCACAACCCTTTGCCACCAAGACCACCAGATTCAACTTTGGTGATCTTGACAAATGATTCACGCGGTGCCCCCGTCGGACAATGTACGTCTGGCACAAAGCCTTTGGTTATTTTTTGGCCCATTAAGCCTTTAAATGACATCGTTTCTGTCATCCAAGTGGGTTTCAGCCAACTGCGAGTACAGCTTTGGTGACTGCCGCCGCGATAGAGGGCTTGATATTGGCTATCAGCCGCTCTCGCTAATCCGTCAGGATTCTCTTTTTGACCACGCACGGAGCTAAAAGTAGCACCTGTCATGTTATGCCACATGCGCGTCACGCCGCGTGGTGTACCCGGATAATAGCGGGCACGCACTAACAGGCGAGCCACTTCATAATGCTCTGGCCTTTTTTCCCAACCTTTGAAGCTTGGGTGGACGTATTTTTTGGCCCACACAAAGATGCGGTGCATGTGATTGATAA
>LUTY01002868.1 GCA_001640045.1 Candidatus Thiomargarita nelsonii
TTTGAATTGGTCTGGCACTATTCAAAAGAAAACTCGGATGATTGGATAGAGGAAATTAAGTGTATTTTAAGTCAAACGACTGAAATTGATGCTGAACTTTTTATATTTTGCACTTATGTATTACTGGAGTGCAATACAAACTTAAAAGATTTACTTGAACCTTATCGCAATCACTCAAATAGTCAAATTAAACGGCAAGCAGAATATGTCATTGGACGATTAGAACCGAGGAAAAAAAAATTAGAACCGAGGAAATTAGAACCGAGGAAAAAAAATCCAAGAATTGGAAAACTCAAGAATTGGATAAAACGGCACTGGGCTCGTTGAATGGGAAAGCTTCAATTCAGTACTGGTGAAACAAACCGATTGGATTTTTAACAGTTCAACCCAAAAAACACCCTTTTGTAGAGGTCAAAATGATGTTGAACTCGCCTCCTGAAATGAGGTAATATAGCCAAATTCCAGTATAAAAGTTTGGCGGAAAAGTTCTCGGTAAGCCGTCTGCCTGGCCACGGCATCATCCCCTAATCATGCGGCTGCACCAGTCTATCTTCTTCACCCTGGGCATTGGCACGGTAGCTCGACCAGGGGGTAGTTAGCTGGATGTGCTACCATGCCAGCACGCATCGGATTCAGTTCGATGTAGCACTGGCAGGCTAACATTCGCACCATAAAAAGATTCTCGTTCCGCCGCGAAGCGTGTCCGTCCATGCCTGCCTGGACGCTCCGCGTCCTGCAAAAAAAGTGAATGGCGGCATCTCGGGCTTAACAGTTCAAATCCCTATCGTCACAAAAACCGGATTCACAGTTATCCCCGTTTTTTCATCATAATACGCTTGTTTATATTTTTGCCGGTTCTCATCGTCCACAAACTCCACAAAGAAAATAAGCCATATTTCCATGACGCGCTGAGCATATTGCGTCGCTTGCCCCAACGCCTTTTTATATTCAGACAAATTGGTAAAACTTTTCACTTCCAGCCCATAAACCTGCCCGCCACGTTTAATTATCAAATCGATCTCCCCGTTTCCAGTCGGGAACTCTGGAATAACTTGCCCCTCAAAGTGCTGTAGAAAATCGCTCAAATACTTATACAACAAAAAATGATAAACCGCTTCGTAAATTCGCAAATCGTGCTGGCGGGGGGCATCTTTCAAGAGCCAAGTATGGTTTTGTTGCAAATAAGATTCATAGCGCCGCATTAGTGCCTTGATATTCAGATTATTATCAGTGATGGTGTCACTCAAGTCTTCAAAGGGTGCGTACAATTTACCCACATACTGGAATAATTCCCGCGCCAAAGCGTTAAACTTCAATTGCCAGAAGATTATAAATGCTTTGTTACCCACATTGGAAATGGAGGCATTTCTTACCGAAATTCTGGAGCGACCCTATTATGGGATATATAGATTTGGTGAAGGATTAGATATAGAAGATATCAAATATCTTGGGAAGCCTACCCCGAACAGTCCTAAAATAATTGGATACGGACAAATTGACGATTATTTTGAAGACATAAGCGATGAAGAGTTTGAAAGAGAATGTGATTTGTTACAAGGTTTATTACCAATCGGTTCACAAGGTTGCACTTATGAAACCATGATTGTTGTCAATGGGGAACACAAAGGAAAGGTTGTATATATTGATTTAGAGAATTATACCTTCAAATTTGCCTATGAGAACAATTTTTTGGATTGGTATGAACGATGGTTAGATGAAATTCTGTTGGGTTATCTCTTAGTAGATGGACCGACTTGGTTTGGTTACTTAATGGGTGGAACAGATACCGAATTAATTGAGAGACTGAAAAATGCCGAAAATGAAGATTATAAATTAGCGTGTTTAAATGGTATTCTCAAAGTACCAACAATCAAAAGCGAGACTCTTGATTTTTTAGAGACTCTTTGCAGAAGTACGACTGGTGCTTTAAAACTAGCCTCAATTCGGTTACTAACGAAATATGACTATTCAAAGGCAAAGCCTATTTTGAAAAGTTTTTTTGACACCAATCCTTTCGTGGTGTTTGAATTGGTCTGGCACTATTCAAAAGAAAACTCGGATGATTGGATAGAGGAAAT
>LUTY01002869.1 GCA_001640045.1 Candidatus Thiomargarita nelsonii
TTAGCATCTTTCTTTTCCGCTTTGGTTTCGGCGGTTTCCTTTGTTTGCAGTGCCGTCTGCATAACGGCGGCATCTTCTTTTGACATGGCACCTTCGGCAACTGCAACAATGCTAAAGTTTTTCCCATGACGACTGCGTTGACGAATGGCATCCGCAACCACCTGAATATCGTAGGGCATTTCAGGAATCAAGATAACATTGGCGCCCCCTGCAATGCCTGAGCCCAAAGCTAACCAGCCCGCATTATGTCCCATAATGCCTACCACAACGATACGATGATGACTGTGGGCGGTACTGTGTAAACGATCGATGGCTTCGGTAGCGATACCCATTGCAGTATCAAAACCAATGGTAGTATCTGTCATAGCCAGATCGTTATCAATCGTTTTGGGAAGGGTGATGATATTCAAATCTTTCTGTAGCAAACGATAAGCATTTTTATGGGTACCACCGCCGCCGATACAAACCAATACGTCCAAATGATTTTTATGATAGGTATCAACCATCGTATCCGTCATGTCCAACATTTTGCCCCCGACTGGCATACGATGGGGTTTATCGCGACTGGTACCCAAAAGGGTGCCGCCAAGGGTTAAAATACCCGACACTGCGGCTCCATCCAAGCGCATTGTCCGGTTTTCCATTAAGCCGCGATATCCATCACGAAATCCAATCACCTGTATGCCAGAAGAACTCATGGCCATTTTGCCAATCGCTCGAATGGCGGCATTAAGCCCTGGGCTATCGCCGCCTGCTGTTAAGATACCAACGGATTTTGCCATGTTGAAATTATCTCCTTAGTAGAAAATAGGAGTCCAAACTTTAGTTTGGACATCCTATAGGGTTACATCGAAGTCTGATAAGCACGATAAAGGCTCATCACCTTGCTAACGTAATTTTTTGTTTCTCGATAGGGTGGAATTTGATTGTCGTAGCGTTTCACTGCATTTTCACCGGCATTATAGGCGGCTAAAGCCAATTCTATGTTATTATTAAACAATTTCAATAAGTGGCGTAAATAGCGTGCGCCACCGTAGACATTAGCTGTTGCATCGGTGCGATCTTTGACACCAAAGCGTTCAGCGGTTTCAGGCATTAATTGCATTAAACCCACTGCACCTTTAGGTGAAACCGCTTTAGGATTGTAAGCCGATTCAATTTGAATGATGGCATGTAACAGTGCTGGCTCCAAACCAATGCCAGTTGCAACCTCTTGTATCAAGGTTTTATACTTAAACTTGTGTTTTTTAGGTGTGGGAGAATCAATGCTAGTCAAAAACGATGGCACTTTAATGCCGCCTTGTAAAATGAGTTTATAGTGTGAATTTTTGGGTTTATCGGTAAAATGGATAATGCCTTTTGAATCCACAAATTTATAAATCTTAGGGTTGTTAGTTGTTTGATCCGTCGAGTGCATCTTGATATTAGGGCGGTTCGGCGGATTGTTTGTATAAACGCGCACACCATTTGCATCAAGGTAGCTATAAATTTCAGCCCTGAGTGTCGGACTGGCTATTAACAGTAGCACGACTAGACTGTTGTTCACAATATGACGTTTTTTCATTTCTACATAACCAAAGGAGTTTTATGCTTTCCTATATTAGTAACACTTTTCGTGAATTTATCAAACTAGAATCAGCCAGCAGTATTTTATTATTAGTGGGGGCTGTGTTAGCTTTGTTCATGAGCAATTCTGACTGGGCGCATTTCTACGAGAGTCTGTTACATACTCATGGTAACATTCTCAATACCGAAATAAAACCAGTGGAGTTTTGGGTTAATGATGGCTTAATGGCCATCTTTTTTCTGCTAGTCGGTCTGGAATTGAAACGTGAGATGCTTGAAGGCGAGTTATCTGATTTATCTCAAATCGCCTTACCTACGATTGCAGCGGTGGGTGGCATGGCTCTGCCTGCACTCTTTTATGTCGTTTTCAATTGGAATGATCCGACAACAATAAATGGTTGGGCAATCCCTTCCGCCACAGATATTGCTTTTTCATTGGGTATTTTAGCATTACTGGGCAGTCGCGTCCCCCTGTCTTTAAAACTGTTTTTAATGGCATTGGCGATTATTG
>LUTY01002870.1 GCA_001640045.1 Candidatus Thiomargarita nelsonii
TCCGTGCTGGTTTTTGACGAATTTGATGCCATTGCCGCTAAACGGAGTGGCCGAGAAGACGGTGGTAGTCGCGCTGGCAATGCGGTGGTGGCTCAAATGTTGACCGAAATGGATGGATTTCGCCCGGATGTGCCCATGCTGGTTATTGGCACCACCAACCGTCTTGAACTGATTGATGAAGCATTACTGCGCCCTAGTCGTTTTCAGCCAATAGCCATTGGAATGCCAGAGATCAAGGCCAGACGTGCTATTGCTGAAGTCCATGCCCGTCACTTTCAGGTTGATAAATACATCTCTGCTGGCCTATTAGATGTGATTGCTGAGGCCACCAACGGCTTTAATGGCGATGAAATTCGTTCCCTATTTCGAGATGCTTGTGTTGGCTTTCACTGTGAAACGCCACCTCGTGAAATTGATGCCCGTCGCTTAGGAGAATTAGTCGGAAATATTCGCCGCAACGCGGAAAAACGCATTATCGCGGCAAGTAGCCAAAATGTCACTCACTCAATAACGCGAGATACACAAAGGCCAGCACCTAGCGGGCCTATGATGTCATTGACAGCCCTCTCAAGAGAGGAATAAAACCTTGTAGATACACAATTTCAGTTGTTTCGGGAATGGAGCGAAGCGGATTTCCCGAAACACTCTCAGGGAAATCCGCTCCCTTCCCGAAACAAAACTCCTCTCGAAAGGGGATTTAGAAGTTCATAAAACCTAAAGGAAAATAACGATGCCTTGGACTAAACAAACACTTGATACCATCAAACGGCTCAATCTCGTTAAACGAACCCTAAAAGATACTTTTGTTGACCGGGAAACGGCCATTGATTTGCTGGTATTGGCCACCGTTTGCCATGAACATCTATTATTGATTGGCTCGCCCGGCACAGCCAAAACTCAATTAATTACTAATTACACCCAAATGGTGGATGCCCGCTGTTTTCATTACCTATTAACTCGCTTTACCGAACCTTCAGAACTATTTGGGCCGCTGGATATCGAGAAGTTTCAAAAAGGTACCTATCATATCCATACCAATGACATGTTGCCAGAGGCGCAGGTGGTTTTTTTGGATGAAGTTTTTCAAGGCAGTAGCGCCATTTTGAATACGCTCTTAACCCTAGTCAATGAGCGTCTTTTCTATAATGGGGCTGAACGCCAACAAACCCCTCTCTTGACAATGGTCGGCGCCTCTAATTTATTGCCAGATGATCCTTGGTTGCAGGCATTTGCTGACCGCTTTGCTCTAAGGTTGCATCTCGATCCAGTGGTCGATGAGCATTTGGATAATTTGATTGCTCAAGGTTGGGAATTGGAATTACAAGGTATTGAAGCCGAGCAAATGGCCGCCCAAGGACAAATGGCGCGTGTTGTGTCTACCGTCAAAATCGAGGCACTGCTAAAACTGCATGGGCGCTTGGCAGAAGTGAATATTTCGCAAATTCAACCGATTTATGCGACGGTCATTAGAGAACTCCGCGCCGAAGGCATAGACATCTCTGATCGTCGTGTGATTAAAGGCTTAAAACTGATTACAGGCGCCGCCCTCTTGCGAGAAGCGACAGTCGTTGAAGCACAGGATTTATGGCCGCTTAATTATTTTTGGAGCCGTCCAGAAGAGGGAGAAACCGCTAAAAGCGTTATTCAGCCAAAAGTTGAAGAAGGCGGAGGGCCGTCCCTTGAGCGTGCCCGTTCTGCGGCTGAGATTATGGAAGACATTGCAGTATTGGAAGGGCAAGATGGCTCGGTGCGGACTGAAGTGGCATTAGGGGCACATCTGATGGCACTCAACCGCCTGCGGCGTGAAATTCTTAAAGACCATCGTAACGATCAGACATTACGCCAGCGGATTGAAGAGGTGATCCAACACAATCTGGCGCGTTTGGAGAAAATACATCATGTGTAATCCACGACGAGTCACAGTGACTGCCACTCGTGAAATTGCCGAAGCTTGGCAGCGGGAAGTCTCCAGAACCGTGGCTTTATCCGCTCAGGTGACCGGTGAAGCGCGAGTCCGGCAAGCTTTATCCACTTCCTTGGGTAGGCCCGTATTAATGGCACTTGAATCCCGGCTG
>LUTY01002871.1 GCA_001640045.1 Candidatus Thiomargarita nelsonii
GCTGTGTTTCGCTCGCCCAGAAGGAGGAGCCAGAAACCTCTGTGCCTGAGATGCTCCCTTCTAAGCCTAAAAAAACAAAGGTCAAAAAACCCCCTCAGCCCACTGAGGTCACAGGCATTCCGATAGACAGCCCCACGCCACCCGTATCAACGCCTATTATTACTCCACCCTCAGAGACACTCCCAACGAGCGAACCAGAATTGAGCCATGGGGGCAGAGATTACCATATAGTGTTGCCGGGTGATACTTTGACTAAGCTTGCTAAACATTATAATTGCAGTGAAGATGATATAAAGACTTGGAATGGTTTACGAGATAAACCATTGTCAGTGGGACAACGTCTGCGGGTGAGCCCGCCAGACAGTGCTATGCCATCCTCTGAGACTGGTTCAGATTATCACATTGTTGATTTCGGGGAAACGTTGTTTGCTATTGCTCAACGTTATAACGAGAGTATGAGTGATTTAGCGAGATGGAATAATTTAGAGCCCCCTTATAAAGTAGAAGCGGGGCAAAAATTACGGATTGTCCCACCAACGACTATGATGCCGGACAGTAGTGACGATAACACCGCGCCCGTCACACACTCTGGCTATCATATTGTGAAACCAGGAGAAAGTTTGCAAAATATTGCGGAAATGTACGAGTTACCTCTGACTGATTTGGCAAAGTGGAATGGCATTGGTAGCCCTTATACAATTTATCCGGGACTCAGATTGAAACTCGCTCCACGTTAATTTTGGAGTCCAAGATTTATCTTGGGCGACCTCCCAAGATAAATCTTGGACTCCAAAACACCTGAAGTCTCTTTATTTTTTTTGATACTGATAACTGATAACTGATAACTGTGGACGATGACATTATTGAAGAATTCGTGGACGAATTTGGGGAAGAGAATGAGGAACTAGCGTTATCCTTGCAAACCGATATTGCAAATGACAATTTAGATCCCATTCGTCTTTACCTCAATGAAATCGGTTTGTATAGGCTTCTGACCGCAGAAGAAGAAATTGAATATGCACGACGTATTCAACAGGGGGATGAAAAGGCACGCCATCGCATGATTGAGGCCAATTTACGTCTCGTCGTCAATATTGCCCGCAAATATATGAACCGAGGTTTGGCTCTGCTGGATTTGATTGAAGAAGGCAATCTTGGCTTAATGCGGGCGGTAGAAAAATTTGATCCTGAAAAAGGTTTTCGTTTTTCTACTTATGCCACATGGTGGATTAAGCAAACGATCAATCGCGCCATTATGAATCAAAACCGTACCATCCGCTTGCCTATTCATGTCCTTAAGGAGATCAATGCTTGTTTGCGAGCCTTTCGCTCTTTATCACAAACCTTAGATCATGAACCAAAGCCCAAAGAAGTAGCGCAAATACTGGATAAATCCACAGAAGAAGTAGAGAAATACCTCATGCTGAATCAGCGTGTGAGTTCGATGAATATTCCGTGCCTCAATGCACCTGATAACACCTTAATCGACTCCATTCCTGATGAATTCAACCCTGATCCCATGCTACTGTTACAAGATGATGATCAGAAGAAACAATTGCAATTATGCTTATCCAAACTCAATGACAAGCAGCGTCTTGTGATAGAGCGACGCTTTGGTCTAGGTGACGGAAAGGAAGCGACATTAGAAGAAGTTGGTAAAGAACTCGGTATGACTCGTGAACGAGTGCGGCAAATTCAAATCACGGCTTTGAAACGTTTGCGCGAAATCCTTAAACATCAAGGTTTATCTATTGTAGATTCTATACATTTTCAGTAGCCAAATAGCTTTTTGGTGTACTGTCTTTTTTACTTGAATAACAAAGCGGCTGCTACTGCCCGCCCCTCTGCCATCAAAACCATATAAGTACGACAAGCTGCTTGTGTATCCATCACCTCTACGCCTATCCCTTCATGAGTCAGTGGCGCTAACAATTCAGGTGTTGGAAAACGTATCTTTTGCCCCGTGCCCAATAAGACTAGCTCAGGGCGCAAAGCCAGCAATGGCTGAAAATCAGCCTGCTCCAACATTTCAAAAGATTCAACTTTCCAATCACTGAGATATTCAGGCA
>LUTY01002872.1 GCA_001640045.1 Candidatus Thiomargarita nelsonii
TGCAAATGCCGAATCCCCTTTCAAAGCCGTCACGGGTGACGGAGAATGCCCTTCAGCCAGTCTTCTTCACCTCCCATGAGACTTTCGCACTCATCCGGCTCCTCCAGGACTTGCCATATTCCTTGACATGCCAGTGTTTTCACACTATGATGGGGCATTTCACCCCTTTTCAGTTTGTGGGTAATTCCCAATTTTCGTGGTAAATCTCATCTACTCAGCCGATCTATCTGGATTGAGCAACGAATTCAGCCGTGTGTATATACCATATATATGGTACGAACGATCAGCACGCCTTTAACTCGTCCAAATGTTCCTGTCCCACAACTTATATCACCTGGGAGGTTAGTTAGCATATCCATCTTCCCCCATTACTGGTTTCTGATGGCAGCCGCGATTCACCTCATCCTACCCGATGCCGCCGCGCGCCATCAATGCATTTAGCAATGCCACGTTTTGGAGTCACACCGTTCTAGGCTGTTATTCTTTGAAAGTTTATGAGTAGAATGGTGCGCCCATAAGGAGGCTTGGTTCAAAAGCGTTTGATACTGGGTTACACTTTTTTTGTGCGAACGTATATTTTTAGATATGTTACGCCAACTAAGTGTAACCCTGTTTTGAACCATGCCCATAAGGATGACTTAATGTACTCAACATGGGAGTAGCGTTTTTCTACTCATCTTACAGTTGCTAGAAAAACGCTATCTTTAAGGAAACTAAAAATGAAACGACGTATGTTAGTATCTCTATTGTCAATAGGTCTGGTAGGCGCCAGCGTAGGCTCCTATGTGCATGCAGAGTCGATAACGACTGCAAACACCAATGATTTTTATCGGATCTGGTGGGACAAAGGCTCTGGAGCCAACGATGATATCGCGATTTATCGCCCGCGACCTAGTTCTGGTTTCTACATTGTCGGGGATTACGCGCAAGGTAACATGCTTCTCCTTACGGGTATGTACTGACCCTATCGGGGTCAGGTGACACGCTGAGCTCCCCAACAGGTTACCAATTTATCTGGAATGATAAGGGGAGTGGTGCAGACCGTGACGTTTCCATATGGCGGCCGCTGTGTAAGAACGGTTATGTGGCACTGGGGCATGTCGCCTCGCCTAACTATAATAAGCCTAATATTCCGCAACTGCGGTGTGTAAAACAGACGCTCACACAAGGGGCGAGTTCTTCCCCGTTGGTTTGGAGAGATACGGGGAGTGGTGCAGATAAGGATGTTTCCATTCACCGTAATGGTGCTACCGGGGTCATGCATGCTGTACCTTATCACGGAAGTCCTGGTAGTGATCTTCTAACCGTCCGATAAGTCGTCCTTTTTAGCAAGTGTAGGGCGCGTCCCACGCGCCTTTTAAATTTATGGTATCAGTGCGTAACTGGATGGTGTGTAGGACGCATCCTACGCTTGCTTTGTCGAACCACACTGCTTGACGGCTGTAGCAAAAATATTTGTATGTCGGCTAGGAGTCCAAGATAAATCTTGGACTCCTATTTTAATATTCCCACTTCCGACGAGACAATCATAAGCAAACTTGCTGGCCACAAATGGCCCTGATTTGTTTTTTTTTGAAAAAAATACGCTTGGCTTGCAACACCAAATTTTGGCAAGGGTATCAAAACTTATAAAAGTTGCACATCCCTATAGGCATTGAATAGCAAAAGCAATGACAAAAAGTCCTATTTTCAATTCAAAAATATCAATGGACACGATCACTCATTCATTAGCGAGCTATGCTGCACCCACCTTAATAACATGGGTTCTACTTTATGCCCCCGCCCTCGGTTCTCACCCTCATTTACTCATTACAAATCAATTACTTGAATCAATGCAACTGGCCAATTAAAAAAGATACCAACAAAATACTTGGCAGGGTGGAAAACTTTGGCTGCTAGTACAACAACGGATTTTTTCATCCGATCGAGACGATTCAAAAAATAATATTCCCATAGAGAAACCAAGTTTTTTTGACAAACTTGGTTTCTAAACTTGAGTCGTTGGGTAGGTGATTTGTTGGGCACACCCTACGCTGGCTTAATGTACTCAACATGGAAGTAGCAAAG
>LUTY01002873.1 GCA_001640045.1 Candidatus Thiomargarita nelsonii
CGTGCGAACAGTCCTAGAAATCTGAGGACACTGGAGTGAAATATGAGTGAAATAATCGATTTTGAAGATGAGGAGTCAAATATGGGCTCAGTAAACCATAGTTTAACTGCTGGCAGGATTGCTGGTTTGTTATTCAATGATGAAAGATTTGAGGTCATGCCAGAATTAAGTTTAGATACTAGCCAAATTGATTTAAAACGCTTTAATCTCAAGGCTAAGGACGAATTAGTACCAGATATATGTGTTTACACGGGACCCCCACCGGCACCTGATGAAGACGTTGATGATGATCTTCTGAAAGTTTCTCAAATGCCTGATTTAGCCATTGAAGTGCTTTCACCAAGACAATCAATTGGTGAGTTGATTAGAAAAATCAAGGCTTATTTTTCTCTTGGTGTGAAGTCATGTTGGTTGGCTATTCCTTCAATAGAGGCAATAGATGTTTACTCACAACCCAACCAGCATAAAACATTTGATATGGGCGACACTGAAGTGATTGATGAGGTGATGGATATCCGTTTACCTATTCAGAAAGTTTTTGGAAAGCGTTATAATCTTCAGAAGACGGCTTAAATACGGTATTTAACTGTAATTCAATGAGTTTAGTCTCGATCAGTCGCGGGAGTTAAAATTCGTTTATTTCCTAATTAGTTGTACTAATAGAGATAGATTTAGTACAACTAATTAAGAAATAAACGAATTTAAAACCGTCAATACTTTTCAAAGGAGAACTTTATGCCAAAAAAATCAATACTGATAATAATTGGGATGATTATAATCCCACCCGCCTTTGGGGTGGTAGATGAGTACACTCAATTTGAATGCGAGAATACCCCTGAAGTGTGCCTTTCTCGTGCCATTATCAAAATGCAAGATCAAATCAGCGCGTTAGAAACCAAGACTCAAGCGCAAGATCAGACGATTGACACGCAGCAACAGGAAATCAGTGCCTTAAAAAAGGTGATTCAAGCGCAACAGGATAAAATCCAGGCTTTAGAATCCAAGCAAACCGATGACTTATTAACGAATTTCAAAGTCAGCGGCGAGCCTGATAAATTTTATCCCATGGTTTTCCGAGCCGATGCTTGGCATGAGGGCTTATTTTCTATCGAGATTTTCCATGGCTCAGAAAAGGGCAAACTGATCAGTCAATTCAGGTGCCATTCCTCACAGCAGACACCTTCATCGGTTGAGATTCATCAACAGTCCCAAAAATGGGTGGCTGATGCTTGGTGTCATCATGATGAGAAAAAGTTAGTGGTTTATCTGAGAGGGGGGGATACAAATTATGCTTGGCGTGCTAATCAGTCAAGCGTTTTATTGGAGTCGAAGCCTTGGGGAGCCAATCAGTTGGCTTGGTTAGACTCGAAACCAAAAGCGCTCCTACCCGCGAGGAGTTCTACAACGGCGTTGTTTAATAAGGATGATGTCTATGCCTTTCTGCCGGATTTGAAAATTTTTGCACTTGAAAATTTCCCAGTCGGTGGCGAGCTTGATAAATTTTATCCCATCGTTTTCAAAGCCGGATCGGAGCATGAGGGCTTGCTTTCTATTGAGATTTTCCATGGCTCAGAAAAAGGCCATCTCATCAGTCAATTCAAGTGCGATTCGGAGCCATCGGTTGAAATTCACCAAGACTCACAGAGATGGGTTGCTGATGCTTGGTGCGAGCCAGATGAGAAAAGTTTGGTGGTTTTTCTGAGAGGCGGAGAGAGGAGTTATTCTTGGCGTTCAAATCAGTCGGGGGTTTTGTTGGAAGAAGGTACCATGCAAGCTCTGGAAACGACGGCGGCGTTGTTTGATAAGAATGATGTACAGGCTTCTCTTTCTGTCATTAAGGAAGGTGTGGTGTTCCAAGATCGTTTAAAAGACGGCGGTTTTGGTCCAGAGATGGTTTGGATTCCTGCTGGGCGTTTTAAAATGGGGGATATTCAGGGCGACGGTGGCTCTGATGAAAAGCCGGTGCATGAGGTGTCGGTGGAGCGCTTTGCAATGAGTCGTTATGAGGTGACTTTTGCGGAGTATGACAAATTTGCTGAAGCGACGGGTAGGCAAAAACCGGATGA
>LUTY01002885.1 GCA_001640045.1 Candidatus Thiomargarita nelsonii
CGGGCCTTGAGGTTTTTATAAAGACGGAATAAAAGGGATTCCCTTGAATGCCTCTTTGATAGCTTCAAAGACGTTTTTAGCCTTTTTACGAGCCGTTCCAATATAACCACGCACACGACCAAAACGCTCGGCACCTTCAAGCGTCCTAAAACAACCAGATACCTTCTGTTTGACTTTGACCATGCGTATATCTCTCTCGGCCTGATTGTTGTCAAACGGCTCGCGTTGGTCGTACATGAAAGCCAAAACCTGTGGCTTAAAGTCCCTTAAACGAATCAGCAAGTTGACTGGAGGTGTTTGTTTAGGAGGTCCTCTTTTTTTAGCCTCAAAGGTTTCTGGTGGGGAACGTGGATTGGCCTCAAACCCTTCATTGACAATGTCGTCATACTGACGTTCAAAGGTTTCAATTTGCAAAGGGGTTAATTGGTTTTCTTGAGTTTCTGCCACGGCCTCTTTTATCTCAAGTAGCAATGCCGCCATCTTTTTTGACCAAGTTTGCTGATATTGTTTCTCAATAAATTTCAGCTCTCTGAGGTGATGTGCATTGCATAAGGCATGGCCACAGTCTTCATACTTGAAATAAGGTTTCCAATGATCAGGCGTGGCGGTTCCTTTGAAATCAGTCAAAATGCCAGCGGCTTCCATCGCGTCTGTACCGCGTTTGGCGTGAACTTCATAGTGAGTCAGCTTCTCAGTAGAAGCGACATGTAACCAATGCAATTTGCTTTTGACACGTAACCCGGATTCATCTAAATTCAAGACTTCAGAGTTCTGTAACGGTTCTTTGACAGCTTCTGTGGCTGGGGAGACACACTCTGACAATTCTTCGCTGGCTTTTAAGACCGTTGCTTCGGAAACACGATGATTAAGCAAGTCTTCAAAAATTTGAGCGGTGCGTTCGACAGGGATGAAGTGCTGATTAGAGAAATAGCTTGCCCAAGCCTTGACACCATTGCCATATTGCACGGTTTGATTGATACCCTCTGGAAATTGACCTTGGTTCTCATGGCCACACGCGGGGCAGATTTTAATCTCTGCACGGTGGGCAGTTACTTCAATCCGTCTGGCTGGAATATCAAAAACCTGACGCTCTTCAATCGCTTCAGCCTCAACCTCTTTTAAGGGGACGCAACAACGCTCACATTGTTCTACCTCATGGACTGCGGTTTGGTCTGGGTTCTCAGAGGCAATCAATGTCTGTCCTTTATGCCCTGGTTGACCACCATTGGGCTTTTGTCCTTTTTGCCGTAGACTTTCTGTTCGTCGTTGACGTGGTTTTTTCCCATATCCATCACTTGATGGAGGTTTGCTGCTATTGTGGCTGTCTTTTGATAAACGGGCTTGTAATTCTTTTATCGCCTCATTTGGTTTGTCCAGTTGGTTTGCCAACCCTTTCACTTGATTGTCCACCGCATCAAATAAATCGACAATAGCCTGCTCTCCCTTGGAAAAGGCGGCATGGATTTCATCACGGGTGGGCATTCGGATATTCATGGTTGGAAATTATAAACTTTATATGGGTCGTTTGTCGTTATATTCATGAATGAACGGAGGGTACTTTGATTCAATACATATACGAAAAAAAGGTTCCTCATGCAACATGCAATCCTCTAAACAACCATAATTAGAAGTGCCAGTATGTACTTGGCGCCACATATCTAACTCGCCACTTCCATCAAGACTCATTGCACCATACTTTTCATTAAGTCTCTCCATACACAAAACAATTCCAAATTCTTTTCCAATGTATTGAGAAAGACTTTTAAAATTCTGGTTTGATACTTTGGCGAATACATTTCTCAAGTCCATTTTCAAAAGTTCTTTTAAGGTCAAATGTCGAAAGGCCGCAAACGGTTTTGACAATTCAGAAATATTTTCTATAGGCGTGTTCAAACTTAGGATGAGGTTTATTATCGTTTGATTAGCCTCAAAAATATCTTTATACATTGATGAAAATTTTTCCAAAGCCTCTTGAGTACTAATTTGTAAAAGGTGATTGCGAAGATATGGCAAGTTTATCCCATAAAAGTCTACGGTTTCTGGACGCAGACGTTTGATTTGTTTTTCAAGACCCTGGCGTTTCTTTTGGTAAGCTTTATAGTTTTCATTGTTGAAAACTAAACTGTTTTCAAACACGCGAATATAATTGCGTAGTTGCTCAATGTTTGTTGCTGATAATAATGTTTGGAAATAATTCTGTGTGGTTTGACTGTATTGTAAAACCTCAATAGGCAATTTGTATAGGGTTGTTAATGCTTTCTGTAAAAGAAGAAAATATTCTTTGTCTTGTCTTCTTTTTAAAGCATTTTCTAATCTCTTTTTTCCTATTGAATTTATTGTCTTTCTACAAAATGAGAGATTCTTTATTGTATGATTCATTTTCAGTTATCAGTTATCAAAGTCAAGAGATAGATGGATCGATAGGCCAAAATATTTATCTGAACAGCTATATAAGACAAATCGACCATTTTTTCGTGATCGCATTAGATAGCTAAATCACGAAAAACAGCATACCAGATCAAATCAATATTAGCAATTTATTATTTTATAATATATTTATATTATAAATAGAAATATTTTTCAAAAAGTTATTGAAACTTTTTGACCTACATTTCTGGTAGCCGATCAGGCAAACCGTTATAATCATAAATTTTCATTGGTGGGTCAGAACTTATTGGTATTTGCAAAAGATGAATATTAGTTTTATCAGTCTATTGATTTTAATTGTTTGGTTGCCCTTGCCCTATGGGAGTAACCATGCTTGGGCGTGGGCTCTGATGGAAGTTTGGATATTTAGTTTAGCACTATTTTGGTTATGGCAATATCTGCGAGGCCAAGCTCAGTTGACACCCGTTTTCTATAAAGCGATCCCCATATTGGTGATCTGGTGTGTCTGGCTCATTTATATCACTTTCCAATTGACTCCCCTGCCATATTCGTGGCCTTTAAGTTTCCAACAGCCATTTCCATAATGGTTTGATTCTAATTGTTTGTCCATCAATTTTCAGGGATTCTTCCTCATCTTGAGTAATCAAGATCGCTTCATTGAGTTTTAAATAGCGCATCCCTTCTTGTAACGCTTTTATTTCTCTCCTTTTAGTATCTAAACTATCATAACTAATATTGATTAACTGTGGCTGTTCTAGCCGACAATAAAAATCGACTTCCTGATTTTGCTTGAAATAATAAACTTGGTTGGTTTTATATCTCAAATGTAAAAAGGCGATATTTTCATATAATTTGCTATAGTCAGCTGAAATTGAAGTATCGAATAGAGTTTTGAAGCTGGTGTCTATTGCATAGATTTTGCGCGGATGGCGTTGCTCTTCGCGAACCGAGTTTCTGAATATCGGTACAGTAAACAGCGCATAGACATCTTCAAGATAACTCAAGTAATTATAAAGTGTGTCCTTGCTGACTTTGTAGCCTAAGGATTTATATTCATTATAAAGTTTATTCAAACTGACTAGGGTACTTATGTTAGAAAAAGCGTATTTGATCAAGTGTTTGAGAAAAGCCCGGTTCTTGATATGATAACGCTCAATAAGATCCCTATAGACAATCAAGTCTAAGTAATCGCGGAGGATTTTTTTTTGTATATCACTCGGTTCATCAAAAGTTTCTACAAAGCCACCAGCTTGCAAATAGGTGGAAAAAGCATTTTTGATAAAGCTCAGGCTTTTAGATGAATGGAAATTGATCTCAATGTTCTTGTAGCCAAGGTACTCCTTAAATGAAAAAGGAAAAATTTCAAAACTTAAAGTTCTACCACGCAGACTGGTAGCAATCTCTAGGCATTGAAGTTTGGAAGAAGAGCCCGTCACAAAAATTGTAGATTGAGGAGATAATTTTACGGCTACCCTCGTGGAATAGCGTAGTCACGAGGTATAATTTGTTTAGCTTGTGACTCGTGAAAGTCGGTAATTAGGCGTTTAAATAGAGTTTTCATCGTTTATCCTTTTTGACAAGGATAAATAATGGTGATTATATCCTTTTTGACAAGGACTATATTGATGAACTCTTAGAATCTTCGAGTACGTGTGATTATTATTGTGACAGAAGAAGCGCCAATCACAAAATCAAAAACAACTTTAGCCCACACTCATACTATTAGTGATATTGGTAAAAATAAAAAATTAAACAATTTACCAGATGTTTTTTATACCCCAATAAAGAAAAGTAAATACCACAAATTTAATCGGGAGGAAATCTATAATGGATAAAGTTTTTATTGATTCCAATATCTGGATTTATGCCTTGATTTCCACTGAGGAATTAACTCAAGAGGATTTAATTAAACATGAAATTTGTGTTAGCCTGTTGGAAGTACTCTATCAAGAAAAAATTATTGTCATTTCAACTCAAGTTATCAATGAAGTTCACTGGATATTAATAAGGAAATATGGTGTAAAAGATGAAGACGCTAAATCAAAAGTTGATCTAGGTTTATTGGAAATATCAAGATTATCAATTATTAATAAATTATAAAGTTGCTAAAAAATAAATGAAAGTACTTTTAACCAATGCACAAAGGAATGGATGAAGGAAAAAATAGGGGACAGACCACATTTTATGCTACATTTTATATTATAAACTATAACACTTATAGTTAATCCTTATTCTATTTGTAACTACTCAGCCCCAAAAAAAAGCCCGCTGGAATGATGAAACGGGCCTTGAGGTTTTTATAAAGACGGAATAAAAGGGATTCCCTTGAATGCCTCTTTGATAGCTTCAAAGACGTTTTTAGCCTTTTTACGAGCCG
>LUTY01002875.1 GCA_001640045.1 Candidatus Thiomargarita nelsonii
AAATATATAATTGGGTTCCCACGCCGGCGCGTGGGAACCCGAAAAAGGCTATGAAGGATTCGAGGATTACCGCATCCTCTTATGAGTTATGATTGTTGAAGTTGGACATAGAGGAGGAGGTGTTTATCGTCGTTAATAATTGAGCTTAAAATGTGTGTGAATAAGATGAGGCACCCCGGTACGTTGCTCCATTTCAGTGAGTAGTTGATGGAATTTGGGATTAGTATCGCGGCACACCGTTTGGAGACGGCTGGTACCATCAAAATGTACCACAGCCGGAATCAGGTGAGCCTTATCTTTTTTAGCCCTGAAAGCACCCAACATGTAATCGGTCACTTCCGGTAATGGTTCGGGTAATTCAAACCAGTCTCTCGCTTTTTCTTTAAGAACGCTAGGACAAAAAGGTCTAAATAATTCACGGTGTTTAACTTTGTGGTTCATTAATTCGATGATTTCTGTTTTTCTCGGATCGGCCAGTAAGGAACGATTACCTAAAGCGCGAGGGCCTAGCTCCATTCGACCTTGAAACCACGCAACAATTTTACCGTCAACCAGCATATCAGCCACAACTGCTTCGATGTCGTCTATGTGTCGGAAAATGAGTGAATGTTGCTCTAGGATGGTGAGAATCTCGGTGTCAGAATAACTGGGACCAAGGTATGGGCTTTTACTAACCACCTTCTTAGGATGCGCCAGAATTTGATGCCAGATAAGATAAGCTGCACCGATAGCCGTACCGGCATCATTGGCAGCCGGTTGCACGTAAAAATTGTCAAAGATTTGTTCATAACTTAAATAGCCGTTAGCAACGCAATTTAAGGTGACACCGCCCGCCATACACAAATTTTCGCAACCGATCTCTTTTTTAAGTGCTAATGACAACTTGATAAAAATTTCTTCTGTGGCAATTTGCAAAGCTACGGCGATATCGGCATATTTCTGCGTTTCTTTGTTAATGTCATCAACGAGTTTATCTCGTTTAGCAACACCGAAAACCGCTTCTAGATGTTCATAGTTATGGTTTCTGAATTGCACCAATGCATCATCAATCTTGAATGTGCCATCGGCTTCAACATGGAGCAATTTTTCTAGGTGTGGTTTATAGACATTAGGTTGACCATAAGAAGATAACCCCATCACTTTAGCAGCATCATACTCGCTGAATCCTAAATAGGTTGACATTTTTTCCCATAAAAATCCTAATGAGTGTGGGTATTCAAAATGTTTCAGCTTTTTCAGGTGGATGTCTTCCCCTTTATAAAATGTTGTTGATTCAAATTCTCCTATGCCATCAACAACCAATACAGCCGCCTGTTTATAGCCTGAGATAAAAAACGCACTGGCTGCATGGCAATCATGATGATCAAGGTAGAAAAAGCGTCCGCAAAATCCCATGGCACGGCACTTTTTTTCGACCCTAAGATTGGCCTGATAAAAAGTTGTTCACCTTCAGGAGTTCCAAAGTCATTAGGTGTCGGTGCATAACAATGTTGATGTTGGAGATTTTGGCGCAAACGCTCTTCTGGTTTTAACGAATAACCTATAAAATCAACCTTTGCTAGATCGGTTAAACCGCCGCTTTGTAAGCAAAACTCAATGGATTGAATAGGCAATTCATCTGCATTATCTATATTGGCTGGTTTGGCATGTTTTATACGGTTAAAACGCTCTTCCTCAACGGCAGCAATCAACTTTCCATCTTGAATCAGGCAAGCAGAGGATTCATGGTAAGCACAATTAATACCTAAAATAGATATCTTATTTGACATATTTTTCCTTTCTTGATTTAAATGTAAGTCGTTTAAATACTTAGCTTAGCACTGAGTTTTTCGGCTAATATTCGTACATGCGGGAGAGCCATCATGGTGACATGCGTCCCCGGCACCATAAGTTCTTCAACTTTGGCATGAGTGCATTCTGTCCAGCCCCATGATTCACGAGTATCTTCAAATTCAATCTCTTCTGCATTGGGTGTTTTTTCACGGGAGCGAAATAAATGAATCGTGTCATGCTATTTTGTTCATCGCGTGTCGGCTTGCGTGAATCCTTTAGCCTCATGTACTCA
>LUTY01002876.1 GCA_001640045.1 Candidatus Thiomargarita nelsonii
ATTTTTGGCCAACGCTTGGACTTTTATTTGTATTCAGCGGATTTGGGCTAGAAACCGTCCAATGGCAGACATTATTGATAGTCACAGTTTATCTGTTCCTCATGTTCCGCAATGCCAATTGGTGGTGGATACCGTGGCTAGCCGCCTTAACTTTGACTAGCACTGGCTTAGCTGTACTATTGAGCCTTTTTTCCTTAGTCTCTGATGATCAAATTTTTCTCTTTATCTATAGCACCCTTTTGTGGGCTAATCTATTATTAGTCTTAAGTCGGCTGGCTCAACGCTATACCGCCTGGAAAATCAATCATTTTTCAGAGCCCTTATTGATGTGGACTTTTCTACTCTTGGGAAGCGGATTGTTATTAGTGAGTTGGGGAAGCTTATCATTGTTAATAGGCGCAACCCGTCTTGAAAACGTCTGGGAAAATTTAGTCATTTGGGCAATCTTACTCAATGTCTCCTTTTTGCACGTCTTAAGTTTACGTTCCCAAGCGTTAACGGCGCATACTTTTCTACTATCACTGTTAAATACAGTCTTATTAGCTTTTTTAAGCTGGTTCAACTTACCACTATTGCTCAGCTTATGGACGATAGGGCTACTGTTAATTGTTTATATCAATAGCCGTACCAAATCTCCCCTTTTAAAAGCAAGCCGCGAAGCAGTGATAAATGTCATGGGCTACTGGCTACCCATCAGTTTCGGCGTTGCCCTAATAAGCACTTTTGTGATGCCGAACCTTTCTCTCGGAGAACGCTTGTTTAACCTCACCTTATTATCGGGATTAAGTTTTACGTTTGGCTTACTGGACAAACAACAAACTATGGCGCGAGGATGGCTGGCAGGCAGTGCGGTTTTATTAGGCGTGATAGTGCATGTGATTTGGTGGGTTTGGCTACCCGACGCACAATTGATCTCATTGCTACCCTGGTATGCTTTACAAGATGCCTTACTGGCATGGACTGTATTTTGGCTATCCCGTTTTACGAAGAAAAGAGACTTAGTCTGGTTATTGACTTCGACACTTCCAATATTGTTCAGCTTGGCATGTATCGCATGGATAGGGCATCTCGTCAACTTTTTCATCGACTCAACTCTATTTGGGAAACTCGATCATTTTGCAGCCCTGTTCGCAGGCATATTATTAATAATACAGTGGTGGCGGAACACGGAAGACAAAGCACTTTTAATCTACGGACTAGCCCTGATGATAGCCCTGCTAGGCTTTTACACACGCCTATTCTGGTTTGGCATAGCACCGCTGAATGTTTGGGACACTGCCCTACTCATGTGTGCAGGCTATATTTTATATAGTTTCCAGCACTTTAACCCCTCGCAACCGCTGTATCGCCTGACGCTGCTGATGCCGATCTTAGCGATACTCACCGTACCGCTGCAACTGGATTCAATCTATGCCAGTAGCACGCTGGTAGCGGGCGCCACCTTATATTTATTAATGCAACCACGCTCTCAAAACAACTTACCGCTGTATTTGGGACTATTAGCTCTGAATGTGGGGATATACCTATGGATACCGAGTTGGGCAGATAACTATAAATTGTTACAACTTTATACTATCCCTGTCGCCATCACTGTCTTGTTGATGCTGCAACTCCATCAACTGGAACTCAAGCCCCAGATATTAAATGCGATACGTTTAACTGCCTTGAGTGCCCTATATGCGAGTGCGACTTTAGATGTCTTCATGCGCCCAGAGTTGAGCATTTTTCTGCTGGCGATAGGCTTAAGTTTAGGCGGCGTGATGCTGGGCATCGCCCTACGAGTGCGAGCCTTTCTTTATATCGGCACCCTATTTCTGATATTCAACGTATTCGGACAATTGATTGGTTTTTATCCAGAAGATAGGCTCGGCAAAGCGATAGTTTTAATGGTATTGGGAGGGCTCATAACGGGCGGCATGATTTGGTTTAATATGCAACGCGAGGCATTGATGCAGCGGATTCGGATTATTCGGACGGATTTGGCGCAATGGGAATAAATTATACTCTCGTTCCCACGCGGAGCAAAAATGCCATTAAATTAAGGCTCGTAGTAGTCGCTTTA
>LUTY01002877.1 GCA_001640045.1 Candidatus Thiomargarita nelsonii
CTCGGTTTCATTGGCAAAAATGCCACTCTCATGATGCTGCCAAAAAACGGCAGATTTTCAGTCACATTAACAAGTGCCTGATAGCTTTGATAAAGCATGGACTGACAAATCCAATCGACCAAAATCAACTCTTCCTGATTTTCTCCCTCATCATGGTATTTTTTTAAAACCGCAGAAGTGACACATAAACCTATCCAAGCGTCAGCAAACTGCCCAGTGAGCATTTCTCGGCGTTTTAAAGCACCACCCAGGAACAATAATGCAAAATCAGAAAAGACGGCAAACGAGGCACTTAAAGTGTTTATTGTGCGAATATACCTTTTAAGGCTTGACAAACCTTTAGGTTTAGCCGATAACCATCCGCCCGTTAAACTATATAAAAACGCTCTCGCTTTATTAGCTATTACATGTCCGATATGGGCAAACAAAAGCTTATCAAATTTCTTAAGATCAGCCTGTTGTAAGGCTTGCATTTCGCCTTGTACATAAGGATGACAACGAATCGCTCCTTGTCCAAAAATCATCAAAGTTCTGGTTAAAATATTCGCCCCTTCAACCGTAATTGAAATCGGAATACTCTTGAAATTCTCCGCTAAATAGTTGTTAATACCAAGACTGATAGCCTTACCCGCGTGAATATCCATATTAGCATTCATAACATCACGCGCACCCTCGGTATTAAAATATTTAATCATGGCAGATAATACGGCAGACTTTTCGCCGGCTTCCAAAGAGGAAATGATGAGCTTACTGGAAGCATCCATGGCATAAGCCATTCCACCAATTTTGGCCAATTTTTCAGCCACGCCTTCAAAATACCCAATCGGCAAATTAAATTGTTTACGAACCCGTGTATATGCAGAAGCCGTCAACACTGAAAATTGTCCAGTGGCATTACCCAATGCTGGTAACGATATACCGCGTCCTACCGCCAAGGATTCCATCAACATTTTCCAACCTTTCCCGATTTGTTCTGCTCCACCAATGATATAATCCAGGGGGATAAACACATCCTGACCAGATGTTGGACCATTTAAAAAAGGAGTATCAAGCGGATTATGTCTGCTACCAAATTCAACCCCCGGTAGATTCGTTGGTATTAAAGCACAAGTGAGCCCTAAATCATCTTTATCACCCAATAAATGCTCAGGATCAAAAGCATGAAATGCCAACCCTAAAAGTGTTGCCACTGGTGCTAAGGTGATATAACGCTTTTCCCAATTGAGCTTAAGTCCCAAGACTGCCTGACCCTCAAACATTTGCTTGCAAACGACACCCGTATCAGGAATAGCAGCAGCATCAGAGCCAGCAGCAGGTGCAGTCAGGGCAAAACAAGGAATTTCTTCAGCCGTTGCCAAACGTGGCAAATAATAATCTTTTTGGGCATCAGTCCCATAATTTTTAATTAACTTGGCAGGACCTAAAGAATTAGGTACCATCACCGTGACAGCAGCAGTCACACTCCGACTGGATATCCGGCAGACAACCGCAGCATGCGCCAGTTCAGAAAAACCTAAGCCGCCATATTCAGTAGGAATCACCATGCCAAAAAAATTATGCTGCTTGATATAATCCCAAGTTTCCTGACTTAAATCTTTATCCTTATGATTAACTTGCCAATCATTAATCAAAGCACATAAAGTATTGGTTTCATTATCCAGAAAGGCTTGTTCTGTTGAACTTAATTTGGGTTTTGGAGAATTCAACAATAACGACCAATCAGGATGACCCCGAAACAATTCGGCTTCCCACCAGACGCTACCCGATTCGATGGCTTCTCGTTCAGTATCACTCATAGGCGGCAAATGATTTTTGAGCAGTTGAAAAGCCGGAAAAGAGACTAAATATCGACGAATTGGGGATAGTAATAACAATAGCGACACTGGCACGAATACGGCAAATACGACTAAACCAGTTTCCCAACTAAACCAACCAGCAATCGCATGTGCTAATAATATTATAGCAAACCCAATTATCCATACTAATAGGCTCAAAGAGGTTCTGGCTAATAATAGCAAGATCAAAAATAGGGCAATGAGGTGTATTAAAATGTTCATTTTGC
>LUTY01002878.1 GCA_001640045.1 Candidatus Thiomargarita nelsonii
GCAGAAGTTAGATAGGCCATCACACCGATAGATGTTATTCCAGTCGGTCGCTCTGTGGTCTAGTATTAAGGGTAGCGGAAACGTGATGGTGTGCTAGATGTCAAAAACCTATTTAACAACCGCGAGGAGTACTTAACTCTCACTAACAGGAGATCCTAAAGATATTATGTTAGTCTATGTTATTAATAAAAATGGTAATCCATTAATGCCTTGCAAACCAGCAAAGGCGAGGAAACTTTTGCGCGACGAAAAAGCCAAAATCGTTAATCAAAGTCCCTTCACCATTAAACTACAATGGGACTGTGAAGAAAATGTGCAACCCATTACATTGGGGATTGATAAAGGAAGTCATCACACCGGTTTATGCAATGTAGGTAATGGGAAAATTTTACTCTCTGGCATTATTAATCATCGCACCGATATCAAAGACAAAATGACTGCCAGGCGTGGTAATCGTTGTCAAAGGCGAACCCGTAAATGGTATCGTCCCAAACGATTTTTAAATCGAGCAACCAGCAAACGCAGCGGACGATTGCCGCCTTCTCTTTTCGCGAATGCTGATGAAGTAATAAGAGTTGTGCGTCAAATTCCTTTACCCCTCAGTTCTTGTGTGGTTGAAGATGTGCAAGTTGATATTGCTCGTCTCAACAATCCGGATTTGACTGGTACGGAGTATCAACAATCAAATCGTTTAGATGAAAATCTTAGAATAGCCACGTTGATGCGGGATAAATATCAATGTGTCTCTTGCGGCAAAAAAAAGGTTCAACTTCAAGCACATCATCTAGTGCCTCAAAGTCAAGGTGGTAAGGATACGATTAAAAACTTGATAACACTTTGTCAACAATGTCATAAAAAAGTACATCAAGGTCAAATCACTCTTGAAGTCGATGGCGTAAGTGGTTTTAAGGACCAAATCGCCCAGCGAACGATGCAAGGTAAAACTTATCTCTATCAAGCATTGAGTCAAGTAGCTCCGCTGTTATCGGTATTTGGTTATCAAACTTCGATACGCCGCAAATCATTGAGCTTGCCCAAAGAACATGATGTTGATGCACTGTGTATTGCTACTTTAAATAATCAAATCAATCAGTTGATAGAGTACCACCGTGATAATTTTTACACGATTAAGTTCAGACCTAGACAAACCAGAAGGCGTTACCATGATTTACCGCGCAAAGGTAAAGGACGTGTGCCATATCAAGTTAACGCCGAATTAGACGGATTCCGTAAAGGCTCACTCGTGCGTGTCAAAGACAAATGGACTAAACAAATCAATTCTATTTATAGTAACGGTCGATTAGCTTTTGCGCGTGTCAAAGGCGAACCAGGTAGTGCGAGACCGTCCGATTGCCAATTACTACTTCGAGGCCAAACGGTTGTTTGGAATTATTCTGTATAATATTAATCTATATTTATCTATAATATTCTATAAAATTAGTCAATGTATTTAATACACCGGCCCAAATATGAACCCTCAGTATATTTCCAGCTTCGTTATATTCTCCACCATACAATAAATTGACGATCCAATCACTTAAAAAGGTCATAGGTAAAGCAATAGCAATAGCCATCCATACCATCAAGTCGTAAAGTTTTTGCAATCTATTATAATAAAACTCTTGACTCACTTTTTTCGCCTTGATAATTGCAGGGAAAAGCGAATTGGTTATTAGCACTGGTAAAAAATACCAAGCCTCACTTAATTTAACCGCAGCTGCATACAAACCCACCTCTTTTGTACCTAGCATTTCCTTAATCATTACTTGGTCAATTTTCATATAAATTGATACAACCATCCCTGACAAAATCAACGGCCAACTATCTCTTAATAATGCACTTGCAACTGACCATCTCCATTGCAAAAACCACACTTTCCCGGTATTGTGCAAATAGATTGTAATTAACCCTATTGCCAAAACCACCGCATCCAGCAGATATACCCCTGCAAACCAGATTAATGGAGCCTTTATCGCAACAAAGCTTAACTTGGTGATAGATGAGACTACCAGTTGGGCAAATTTTGCATAGACTACATACTTGGATTGTACTTGCGCCTGA